>JBDTIR010000710.1:0-6133 GCA_039936275.1 Isosphaeraceae bacterium
GAGGTCTCTGACGTCGATCCAGACTCATCGTGCCAATCGGGAGATGTCTTGGCAGGGTATCGACCAGGGACGAGTGGTGTCAAGAAGCAAGTGCGCGACCCTGATGCTTTTTTAATCGATCGCGTGGCCTTCCCGGGACGTCGGGTGTGGGGAGGAGGGTCGATGGGATGCGTCTCGATCCCCCCAAAAAGTGTGTCCCTCTGGATCGTCGGGAAGGGACTAGTTGCACGCCGACATCGCGGTATCAGGAAGTTTTGGCCGGTTCTGAGGATGGACTCGCGTTCCTGACAAGCGTATCGTATCCTGTGCTCTTTGAGCTTCGCAACCAATCGACGACCGGAACGACAAACGGACAGGACCCACCAGGGATGGCCACGACGGACATCGTCATCCGCGGCGCCCGCGAGCATAACCTCCGAGACGTCTCGCTTAATTTGCCCAGAGGACGCTTGATCTGCTTCACCGGCGTCTCGGGCTCAGGCAAGAGCAGCCTGGCCTTTGACACCCTCTACGCCGAAGGACAACGGCGGTACGTTGAAAGCCTCTCCAGTTACGCACGCCAGTTCCTCGGCCAGATGCCCAAGCCCGAGGTCGATCGGATCGACGGCCTCAGCCCCTCGATCTCGATCCAGCAGAAGACCGGCGGTCGCAACCCGCGCAGTACCGTCGGCACGATCACCGAAATCAACGATTACCTGCGCGTTCTGTTCGCCCGGGTCGGCCAGGGGTATTGCCCGAAGTGCGATCTCCCCGTCGCGGCCCAGACCCGAGAGCAGATCGTCGCCCGCATCCTCGCCTTGCCTGAAGGAACGAGCTATTCTCTGCTCGCCCCGGTCATTCGCGGCCAGAAGGGGGAATATAAAGACCTCTTCGATGAACTCGGCCGCGCCGGCTACGTCCGGGCCAGGGTGGACGGCCGGATCGTCAACCTGGCCGACAACCTGGCGCTCGATCGCCAGATCAAGCACAATATTGAGGTCGTCATCGACCGGCTCAAAGGCGGCCCCAACGTCCGAGCCAGACTGGCCGAAGCGGTCGAAGCGGCCCTGAAGCGAGGCGAGGGCACGGTCATCGTCGCCAGGGACGATCAGCCTGACCTGCTGCTCTCGTCCCACTTCGCCTGCCCGTCGTGCGGCCTGGGGTTCGATCCGCCCAGCCCGCAACTGTTCAGCTTCAACAGTCCGCAAGGGATGTGCTTGACCTGCGACGGCCTGGGCGAGACCTTTTCGCTCGACCCCGAACTTCTGGTTCCCGACCCGTCGCTCTCGGTCTGGAATGGCGCGATCAAGCCGCTCGGACCGGCCAAGGAACTGGGCAAGTGGCGTCGGCACCTCTTCGAAGGGGTCGCCGCGAACTTCGAAGGCGACCCGGACGGCCCCTCCAAGGGGATGATGCTCAAAGGCCCTTGGAATAACCTGGACCCCAAATATCAACAGATCTGGCTCCAAGGGAGCAGCGATCGGGTGATCGTCCACCACTGGAGGAACAAAGGGAAGCGATGGTCGCATACAGGCCCCTGGGAAGGCGTGGCCGTTGAGCTTTTGGCCAAGTACAAAGGTTCCACCGGCGGCCCCCACCGGGCGATGCTCGAACCCTATATGCGGAGCATGACCTGCCCCGATTGCCAAGGGGCCCGGCTCAACCCAAGGGCCCGTGCCGTGCGCGTCGCCGGCAAGACCTTGGTCGAACTCGGCGCGACGGCCATCGGCAACGTCGCCCGCCTCTTTGACACCCTCGCCGGTGAACCCGCGCCCGACCTCCGCCCCGAAGAAATCCCCCTGTCCCTCGATCCAGTCTCCTGGACCATCGCCGAAGAGCTGATCAAGGAGATCCGAGGCCGACTCGGCTTCCTCACCAACGTTGGCCTCCATTACCTGTCACTCGACCGCGCCGCTCCGACGCTCTCCGGCGGCGAGTCCCAACGGATTCGCCTGGCGTCGCAGGTCGGAGCGGGCCTGGTCGGCGTGCTCTATATTCTCGACGAACCTTCGATCGGTCTGCACCCGCGCGACAACGACCGCCTGATCGCCACCCTCGAACGCTTGCGCGACGTGGGCAACACCGTCATCGTCGTTGAACACGACGAAGATACCATGCGCGCGGCCGATCATCTGGTCGATTTCGGCCCGGGGCCAGGCGTCAAAGGAGGCGAGGTCGTCGTCTCGGGCGACTTCGCCACGGTCGCCAATCACCCGACAAGCCTCACTGGCCAGTACCTCTCGGGTCGCAAGGCCATCGCGGTCCCCCAAGTCCGCAAAGCCCCGACCGACCGCGCCTTGACCATCGTGGGCGCTCGTCAGAACAACCTGAAAAATATTGACGTCTCGATTCCACTTGGCTTGTTTGTCTGTATCACCGGCGTCAGTGGATCAGGCAAGAGCTCGTTGATCGGCGACATTCTGCGAAACGCCTTGGCCCGAGACCTCAACGGAGCGCACAGCGAACCGGGCCTGCACGACCGGATCGTCGGAATCGACCAGCTTGACAAGATCATCGACATCGACCAGTCGCCAATCGGCCGCACCCCGCGTTCAAATCCAGCGACATACATTAAGCTATTTGATCAAATTCGTGATCTATACACGAAATTACCAGACGCCAAGGCTCGCGGTTACAAGGCGGGCCGGTTCAGCTTCAACGTCCCCGGCGGCCGTTGCGAGGCCTGCCAGGGGAACGGCTCGAACAAGCCTGAAATGGACTTCCTGGCCGACGTCTGGGTCACCTGCCCGGTCTGCGAAGGCAAGCGGTTCAACCGCGAGACCCTGCACGCCAGGTTCAAAGGGAAGAGCATCAGCGACGTCCTGGAAATGGACGTGCAAGAAGCGCGCGAGCACTTCGCCAATGTGCCCAAGGCGGCCTTGATGCTCCAGACCTTGCTGGACGTCGGGCTCGGCTACCTCAAGCTCGGCCAGGCGTCGCCAACCCTCTCCGGAGGCGAAGCGCAGCGAATCAAGCTGGCCCGCGAACTGGTCAAAAAAGGGACCGGACGCACGCTCTACGTGCTCGACGAACCGACCACCGGCCTGCACTTCGACGACGTCAGCAAACTGCTCGACGTGCTCCACGGCTTCACCGCCAAGGGGAACACGGTCGTGGTCATCGAACATAACCTTGACGTGATCAAGACGGCCGACTGGCTGATTGACCTCGGCCCCGAAGGAGGCGCGGGGGGCGGCCTGGTCGTGGCCCAAGGGCCTCCTGAAGTCGTGGCCAAGGTCGCTGCCAGCTACACCGGGCAGGCCCTCGCCCGCGTGCTCCATCCCGATCCAGCCCGAAGAGTGGGCGCTGCCCACCAGTCCAAGACTGGCAAAAAACCAGGTCGTTCTTCCAAGCAGAACGGCCGCGCCTCGTCCGAGGCTGAACTGACGACCATCTCCGTTCGGGGAGCGCGTCAACATAACCTGAAAGGGATTGATGTTGATATCCCTCGCCACAAGATGACCGTGTGCAGCGGGCCGAGCGGCTCTGGCAAGAGTTCGTTGGCGATCGACACCCTCTACGCCGAAGGCCAGCGCCGCTATGTCGAGAGCCTCTCCAGCTACGCACGACAGTTCCTTGCCCCCTTGCCTAAGCCGAAAGTCGAGCACATCAGCGGCCTGGCCCCGTCGGTCAGTATCGAGCAGAAGACGACCAGCAAAAGCCCGCGCTCGACCGTCGGCACTGTCACTGAAATTCATGATTATCTCCGAATCCTCTTCGCCAGACTGGGCCAGCCCCATTGCCCGGGCTGTGGTACGCCGATCGGCACCCAGTCGGCCGACGAGGTCGTCGAGAAGATCTTGCACTTGCCCGAAGGGTCGAAGGTCTACATCATGGCCCCGGTCGATCGGCGTGACGGCGACCAGTATGAACATCTCTGGGACGACCTGCGTGGCTCGGGATTCACCCGCGTCCGGATCGACGGCGCTTCCCACAGTCTCGACGACCCGCCCAAGCTCAGTCACCGCCGCAAGCACCGCATCGAGGTCGTCATTGACCGCGCGGTCGTCCGCCGCAACACCCGGTCGCGCCTGGCAGATTCGGTTGAGTCGGCGCTCGACTTGGGCAAAGGGGTGGTCCTGATCGCTCGGGTCGATGACGCCAAGGCCGAAGGCCGCTGGCAGGTCGATCGCTACAGCCAGCACCGCTCTTGCGAAGGCTGCGGCCGGAGTTTCGAGGAACTCTCGCCCCATAACTTCTCGTTCAACAGCTCGCTCGGCTGGTGCCCCTTGTGCGAAGGGCTCGGCGTCCAGCAAGGAGCCGACCCCGCCGCCTTGATCCCCAACGGCCAGCTCAGCCTCAACCAAGGGGCGGTCGCCGTCTGGCCGAAATTCGCCGACAATCCCCTGTTCGCTCGCATGATTCAGGCCCTTGCCAACGCCCTGGTCATCGACCTTGACGCCCCTTACAACGAGCTTGACGCCAGACTCCGCCGGATTATCCTCCACGGCTCTAGTGAAACATGGTTCAACGCCCCCTCGATTAATGATCAACCTGAGTTCTCGTTTCAATATAAAGGACTCTTCCCCGCGATCGAAGAAGCCGGGCGGGTCTCGTATCTCTACCGCGCCAAACTGAAAGGGATGGTTGGCGAGGTCGAATGCTCCGCATGCATGGGAGCCCGGCTTCGTGACGACGCCGCAGCCGTCCGGTTCCGACGGGTCACGCTCGACCAGATCGGCCGATGGCCCCTGGCCCGGACCCTCGAGTTCTTCAAAGGGTTCAAGCCGAGCCCTGACGAGCAGCACATTGCCGGCGACCTGATACGCGAGGTCCGCGACCGCCTCACGTTCCTGATCGACGTCGGCCTTGATTACCTCTCCCTGTCCCGAGGAACGCCGACGCTCTCCGGAGGAGAGGCCCAGCGGATCCGCCTGGCAAGCCAACTCGGCAGCGGCCTGACCGGCGTGCTTTACGTCCTTGACGAGCCGACCATCGGCCTCCACCCTCGCGACAACGCCCGCTTGCTCGGGGCCTTGCGCCGCTTGCGTGATCTGGGTAATACCCTGGTCATCGTCGAACACGACCGCGAGGTGATCGAGGCGGCTGACCACCTGATTGATTTCGGCCCGGGATCTGGCGAAGGTGGCGGCCAGGTCACGGCCTCGGGCCCGCCGTCGAAGGTTAAGAAGTCCAAGACCTCGCTCACTGGACGCTACCTCGGCGGCCTGGCCGCCGTCGCCGTCCCCACCAACCGTCGTCCCCCCGGGAAAACATCGATCACCGTTCGAGGGGCAACCCACCACAACCTGAAAAACGTCGACGCCACGTTCCCGATCGGACTCGTCACTGTCGTGACCGGCGTCAGCGGCTCCGGCAAAAGTTCCCTGGTCGAAGAGGTCCTCAAGAAGGCAGCCGCTAAGCGGCTGCACCGCGCGGCCGACCAGGCGGGAACGCATAAGAAGATCGAGGGCTTGAATCATGTGGACAAAGTGATCAGCGTCGATCAGACGCCGATCGGCAGCACTCCGGCGTCGAACCCGGCGACGTACACCGGTCTGTTCGACCTGGTCCGCGAGTTGTTCGCCAGGCTGCCCGAGGCGAAGGTGCGAGGTTATTCTCCAGGACGGTTCAGCTTCAACATCGCCGGTGGACGCTGCGAGGCGTGCGAGGGGGCGGGGCAAAAGCGGATCGAAATGCACTTCTTGCCCGACGTCTGGGTCCTCTGCGACGCCTGTCAAGGAGCGCGATACACCCGGGAAACCCTGAGCGTCCAATTTCACGGCCGTTCGATCGCCGACGTCTTGAATATGAACGTGGACGCCGCGCTTGAGCTATTCGCCGGGGTGCCCAAGATCAAGCGGGTCTTGCAAACTCTGTCCGACGTCGGCCTTGGTTACGTCGCGCTCGGCCAATCCGCGCCGACACTTTCCGGCGGCGAGGCCCAGCGAGTCAAGCTCGCGGCCGAACTGGCCAGGCCCGATACCGGCCGCACCCTGTACATCCTGGACGAGCCCACGACCGGCCTGCACCTCGACGACATCAAGAAGTTGCTCGCCGTCGTCCACCGCCTCGCCGACCTGGGAAATACCGTCGTTATCATTGAACATAATTTAGAAGTCATCAAGACCGCTGACTGGTTGATTGACCTTGGCCCCGAGGCCGGCGCCGACGGCGGCCTGATCGTCGCCTCCGGCCCTCCTGAGCAGGTCGC
>JBDTIR010000711.1:0-2565 GCA_039936275.1 Isosphaeraceae bacterium
TCGGCCATCTCTTTGTTCAACATATCGACTCCAACGCCGCAAGGCAAACACAAACTCGCAATTTGGTTGGGTTGCCCCCCGATTGCGAAGGCCGCCCCGCCGGTTATTCGTTATTTCCGGGCGAGCCAATCGAGCGTAAACCTGGCGAATTTGATCCGCTCGTAAGGGGATTTCTCTCCTTGTTCGTAGAGGCAACCGATCATCCCGGGCTTGGGTAAGGCCGCGAGGCAGGAGTACGCCGAGGGGCCTGGATGAAGCACCCTGGCGACGGGCCAGGTCTTGCCGCTGTCCTGGCTGAGTTTCACCGTCAATCGCTCGCGGCGGGTACTGGCCGGATTGGAGAAGAGTAAGACGTCGCTCTCGGCGATCCGGATCAGGCTCCCTTGGCAACCTGGCTCGATCAAGGCGTGGTCATGGACCGGCTGCGACCAGTTGAGACCGCCGTCCCGGCTGGTCGCGATCAGGCGACCTTTGCCAGGTTGCGGGGGATGATTGCGCATATTGATCAAGATGGTATGATCCTTCAACTCAACCGCCTGGCACTCGTCCGAGCCTGCGTTGAGCATGCCGCCGAGCGCCCAGGTCTCGCCGTGGTCGTCACTGTAGAGGACGTGGGAGAACGAGTCCGGGCTTCCGGCTTCGGAATGATCGCAAGGGATCAAGAGCCGGCCGCTCTGGAGCTGGATGCCGACCCCCGGGCCGGTGGCGTACCAGGTCCAGTTTTCCGGTTTGACGCCCTTGGTGATCTCGACCGGCTTCGACCATGACTGGCCGTCGTCAACGCTCTTGACGACCCAGACGGTTCGCGTCCCCTGGCTGGTCCGCTCGACGATCTGGCGCTGTTTGTCCACGCCAAGATTGTGGGTCAAGAGCATCCAGATCGTGCCTGAGTCTCGGTCCACGACCAGGCAAGGGTTGCCGAACGTGTTCGGACCATCGTCGGCGATCACCCGCAGAGGCCCCCAGGTGGTCCCGCCGTCGGTACTTCGATGCAAGACCACGTCGATATCGCCGCTATCGCCAAGGCCCCCTTTGCGGCCTTCGCTGATGGCAAGCAGCGTCCCCTTCGAGGTCGTCAAGAGCGAGGGAATGCGGAAGGAATGATAACCGGCTTGGCCGGCGACGAAGACATCAACTTGCTCCGGATCGCTCATTTGCGCGGTCGCCGGGTCCTTGGGAAGATCATGCGGAACCAAAGCCTTGGGGTCGAGGATTACATGCTTGATCTTCTTCCGCTTCCAGGTGTAGATCACATGGACCCGGCCGTCAGCGGCTTGAATGACCCCCGGATAGGAATACTCGCCGGGCTCTGATTCCAAGGTCGGCCCGGCCTTCCAGGTCCGACCATCGTCGGAAATGGCGACGTTCAACGGGGAGCGATCCTTGCTGGTATGGTTATAGATCAGGACGTGCCGGCCGTCCTTCAAGGTCACGGCGTCGATCCCGCTGTTCGGGTTCGGCAACGTGGTCGCCTTCGGGGCGTCCCAGGTTTTGCCGCCGTCCTTCGACCAGGATTCCACGATCTGACCCTGGCGACTCCGGCAGAGGACCTGGAGCACGCCGTCCGGATGGTTGAGGATCGTCGGCTGGATCAAGGCCCACGTCTTGCTGTCATTGATAGGGTCCGACTTGGTCCAGGTCTGGCCAAGGTCATTGGTACGTTCCAGGTGAGCACGCCACCCTTGGTCCTCGGTGCTTGAAGGGCTGAGGAGCGTCCCGTCGGCCAGGAGAACGGGTTTGTTCTTGATCGGTCCCAGGATGCCTTCAGGAAGCCGTCGAGGGGCGGTCCAGGTCTGACCGTTGTCAAGGGAGGTCATGACCATTCCCCACCAGGCCCTCGGCGACGGACCCACCTTGATGAACAGCAAGAGCGGCCCCCCGGGCGATTGGTACAAGACCGGGTTCCAGCAAGGTTGGCGCTTGCCTCCCTCCTGGCTTCCATTGGCGACCTCGACCGGCGCTGACCATTGGCCGTCGCGTTGCCTGGAAACCCAGATGCTGACGTCGGAATTCCCCTCGTCGGAACCTCCGAACCAGGCGGCGACCAACCCCTTCGGCGTCTCGGCGATCGTCGAGGCGTGGCATGAGTTAAACGGGGCGTGTTCGAAGATCATCTCCTGAGAGACCACGCCTTCCAGGCCGTCGCCCGGGGCGGTCGGGCCTGCTCCCGTCATGATGAGGGCGAGCATCGATAAACCAGGTAATCCTTGCCAGATTCGAAGTCTCATGGGTATCCGTTGCTCCTTTGAGGCGTCTTTTGACGTTGCTGAGTAGGCAAGCGCGCCGGGCCTTTGCCTTCCGTTGTTGACCGATCTTCGCTCGGTTGCAAGGGGGTCGTCGAATTCGGGTGGAGCGACCGCCACCCCCTCGATCCAGCGTCTCTCGGCGGCTATGGTAAGGCACGGACACGCCCCGAACCATCGGGGACGCCCACAATCGAGGGTTTCGATCCGAAGCGAGGACCAACCGATGCGCGCGACGCCCGATCCAACCCATCAAGACCTTGACAACCGTTTGCTTCGTCGCGACCTGCTCAAGTTCGGCGCGCTGAGCCTGGCCGGCGCG
>JBDTIR010000712.1:0-9751 GCA_039936275.1 Isosphaeraceae bacterium
CCGGAATAAGACGCTCGCCAGAACCAATGGCAGGCAATGATTCCAGATTCAAAACACTATCCAGATTCATAGATCGTTATTGAATCATTGACAAACGGATTTGCCCGGAGCACCGCTGCACGATGACCCGGATCACCCAGACTCAAACCAATCCCGAAGCGCGTCGCGGTCCCGAACCGCCGACGGCGCGGCCGGACCCGATCTTCCAGCCGCCAGGGTGGGACTGGGTATCGGCTGGGGAGATCGGCTGGTGGGTGCGTCCTGGCTGGCGTTCGGCCTTGATCGGACCGAACGGCCTGCGCCTGGACGAGTGGCGAGACCAAGGGCGGCTCAGGACGATCAAGTCAGGACCGCACCGCGTGGTCTACCGTGCCGAAGTGCCCCAAGGGGCGGTCTTCATTAAGCATTTCCTGGTGCCGAGCTGGCGTGAACAGTGGCGGCAATGGTTCCGCCGGGGCAAAGGTCGCAACGAGGCGAAGCGCGCCGAGCGGCTCAACCGCGCCGGCATCCCGACCATCACGCCGATCGCCCTGGGAGAGCAGCGAAAGCGTCACTTCCTGTTCGAGAACTACCTGGTCACGCCCGCGATCGCCGAGATGGCCCCCTTGGATGAGTTCGTTGAGCATCGGCTCGGTGAGCTGCCCGAGCCTCGTCGAGGGCGGGTCCGCCGGACCTTGGCCGTGGCCCTGGGTGAGTTGACCGCCAAACTGCACCGGGCTGGGTTCGTCCATCAAGACTTTCACCCGGGGAACGTGCTGGTCGGGCTCGACCTTAACGACCAGCCTCGTCTGGCCATGATCGACCTGGACGCCCTGCGGGTCCGTAACGAGTTGACCTGGAACGACGTTCGGAAAAACCTGGCTCTCTTGAACCACTATTTCGTGCTGCGATGCGGCCGAACCGACCGCCGCCGGTTCCTGCGTGCCTACCTCGCCGCCCGTGGGGAAGAACCGAGCAACGTCTCCGCCCTGGCCAGGAAGATCGAGCGGTCCACCAGGCGTTGGGCCGAGCGGCTCTGGACCCGTTGGGGGAAGCGTTGCCGGGGGTCGAACAAATACTTCCAGCCGGACCAAGGCAAAGGAGCCTGGGGCGTCGCCTCGCGCGACCTCGACGCCCAGACCGTTCAGAGGCTGCTTGCCGACCCCGACGCCTTGTTTCACGCTCCGGGCACGACGCCCCTGAAGGATTCCAGGACCACCACCGTCGCCGAGGCCGTCTTGCCGGTCGCCGGGCGGCCGACCCGAGTCATCTACAAGCGGTTCAACCGCAAGAAGCGGCTCGACCCGATTCTGACCTTGTTCCGTCCGTCGAGGGCCTGGCGCGCCTGGCAAGGCGGGCAACACCTGGCCAGCCGAGGGATACCAACCCCGCGCAACCTGGCCTTCCTGGCACGCACCGGATCGGGCCGACTCCCTCGCGATACCTATCTGGTCACGATCAGGGCCGAGCCGTCAATCACCCTTGGCGATTACGTCCGCAACGTCTTGCCGACGCTCGATCCAGACGCCCGACGGCTCCAGACGCGCCGATTGACCGTAGCCATGGCCCGCCTGATCCGGACCATGCATGAACGATCGCTCTCACACCGCGATCTGAAGGCTGCCAACATCCTGATTGAGGGAGATCCCAACGCCGAGACGGTTCAGCTCAGCCTGATTGATCTGGTGGGCGTGCATGTGACTCACCCCTTGCCGCGACATCGTCGCGTGCAAAACCTGGCCAGGCTTCAGGTGAGCCTGGCCGAATCGTTGGACTGGTCCCGCACCGACGCCCTTCGCTTCCTCCGCGCCTACTTGCCCTGGGGGCAAACCCGACGTGGGGAATGGAAAGGGCTCTGGCGTGCGATCGACCGCCGTTGCCGGGCCAAGCTGGCCAGAAATCGCCGACGAGGCCGCATCCTCTCTTGAACCGCCACCGTGTCGAGGTGCTACTCCCCATGAGTCGGAACCTGATCGCCCCGACCCTCGGATTCGGACTGCTTGCCCTGCTCGCCGGCCCCGGGTGCGCGACCCTCGGACTCGGCTCTGGACAACCCCTGGTGCCGACTCTCTACCAGACTCGCACCGGTCCCTACACCGTCTTCACCAACTTTCCGGTCGCCGCCGACGCCCCGGCGATCCGTCATCTTCAGTCATTGGAGCACCAGCTCGAAGCCAATCTCGGCGTTCGAGTCGATCCCAAGGAAGCGCCGATCGAGGTCTACATCCTCAATGACCGCAAGGCGTTCGCCCATTTCCTGGCGTTCTACTATCCCGAGCTACCCTCCCGACGCGCCTTCTTTCTGGCCCAGGGGGACCGCCGGGTCGTGTACACCTACCTGGGCGACCGCCTGGAGGAAGACCTGCGCCATGAAGCGACGCATGCCTTGCTTCATGCCTCGGTGGCCGAATTGCCGCTCTGGCTCGATGAAGGGCTCGCCGAGTATTTCGAAGGCCCGGACAGCCGAAACGGCGTCAACCCCGAGCACCTGGCCAAGCTCCCGGGCGACCTGGCCAAAGGCTGGACCCCCGACCTTGACCGCCTGGAGACCTTGCAGGACGTCCGCCAGATGTCGCCGCGCGACTACCGCGAATCATGGGCCTGGGTCCACTACCTCCTCAATGGCCCCGCTCCTGGCAAGACGGCACTCCTGGCGTATCTGGCCGACCTGCGGACCTCGCCTGAGACCCCGACGCTCTCAAGGCGGCTCGCCCTGGCCGACAAGGGGCCGAAGGCCGGAATGCTGGCTCACCTGGAACAGATCAAGGAGCGTCCCGTCACCGCGACGGCCGTCGCCGCTCCCGAGCCCACCGTCAGGCTTCAGAGCGCCCCTGTGGAAGTGCCCGTCCAGGCGACCGGCCGCCGTCGGAGTGTGCTTGATCGGGTGCGCGACCTGTTTCGAACCGGAAAGAATGGCCAGGACGACCCGGCCCTGGCCGGATCGTGACTGCCACTCCCGATCAAGCCCCGCCTTTCCTGGCCACGGGCAGGGTGTCAATCTTGGCGGCAAGGATGAAGTCGTTTTCTGAGAGGCCGCCGATGGCGTGGGTCCAGATCTCAATGGCCACGTTCCGATAGCCGACGAGGTGAAGGTCGGGATGGTGCCCTTCCGCCTCGGCCACCCGGGCGACCTCCTGAAAGAAGGCCAAGGCCGCCACGAAGTTCTTGACGACCCACTCCTTGCGGGTCCGCTGGCCGTCGGGCGTGATCGTCCACCCCTGGAGGTTCTTGAGGTATCCCTCCGCCTCCTCTCTGGAGAGCTTGGGGACGCCCCCTTCACAAGGAGTGCACTTCTTCTGGGCCAGTTGCTCGGCGGTAGGTGCGGACATCGGTTTGATCCTCCTTCAAAAAGGGAGCCGTTGGGCGTTGGGAACCGCCTTATCGAATCGCGCCACCGGCGCGGTTGGACTTCCGGCTGGTCCCCGACCGCCCTTTAGGCGAGGTCGTGGGTGTGGTCGCGGCCTTGATCTGCGAGAGGGTCAGGGCCCCGGTGGCGGGGTCAAGTTTGTAGGTGAAGTGCTTCAGGAAGCTGCCGCCGAGTAAAGGGGGAACCCCGTCCTGGCTGCTCTCGGGGAAGACGACGCACTCGACGTCCTCGGCCGAGAACGGGCCGATGCGTACCGAGGCGAGCTTGACCAGCTTCCCCTCCTTGATCCGGCCGTCGGCCACCTGCATCCGAGCCGTCGGGAGGTCGTCACCGAGCTTGAGGCCAAGCTCTGAAGCATAATCCGAAGGCAAGCAGACCAGGCTTGCGCCGGTGTCGAAGATCATCGATTTGGTGAGCTTGTCATTGAACGTCACATCCACCCGATAGGTCCCTCGATCCTCGCGGAGCGTGACGGCCTGGCTCTGGATCGTCGCTTCCAGGGCGTCGAGCGCCTTGACGTCGGCCTTGTGGCTTCGGGTTGGGCCAAGGGTCAGTTTCTCTTTGCGGTCGGCGTTGAGCGTGGCCAAAGCGGCCTGAACCTCGGCGTCCTCGGCCAGTTCGGCATAGCGGGATTCGGCGGTCTTGACCAGGTTACGAGCGTCAAGGACTGCCTGCATGTACGCCCCTCGGGCCTTCGAGGCGGCTGATTCAAGGTCCTGGACCGCCTTCGCATCAACCCCGCCGTGCTGGAGCAGGTTGATCCGGTCGCCCATCTCGTTCATGACGCCGACCATCTGGTTGTGCTGCTCGACTGTCGTCGCGGCGGCCATCCGCTGGCGCAACTGAAGCCGCTGTTGGGTCAAGAGCACGATCATCCGCTTGTTCGTCTCGGCCCCCTTGGCGGCCAACTGGCCCCGCATCATCGTGGCCGAGACCTCCCGGCGCAGGCTCTGGGCCGAGTGGATCGCCTTTGACGCCTCCGCCTCCGCTTGCAAGACAAACAGCGAGCCGGAGCGTCGGAGCCCCTTCTCCTTCAGGACTTCGTCGGCCGACCTCTCTTGCGCCTTCGCCGGTTCGCTCAAAGGGGTCAAGACCAGCACGGCGATCGGCAATAAAACTCGAATCATCATAGGAGTTACGCGAATGCTGGTTCGGGGATTCCAGAGGGGGGTTCCAAGGCGAGCCAATGAGCAAGTCAATGTCATTGGAATCCCGGCATTTTGGAGTCCTCATGGCGACATTATCGCCAACAAATCCAATTCGTACAACATGAACAAAAACCCACTAATCACGTGACTCTTACATTGATCAGGAATTCCAAAAAAAGCGCAACAACCGGATCCAAGCCGAGGCTGGCAAGCGGCCACGGCGATCGCGAATCATCACCCCACGAATCGGTATTCTTATGCCGACCCGCGTCCACGAGTCGTTGCGATCTCGCGCGAGGCGGCCCACTGGCCAAGGTCGCTGCGCGAGATGGCGGCGGCCATGAGGTCGGGGAAGAGGTCGGGCGTGCAGGCGAACACCGGGATGCCCAGGTCGGCCATTCGCTGGGCGTTGGTATGGTCATAACTCGGCGCGCCGTCGTCACTCAGGGCCAGAAGGCCGATCGCTTGCACGCCAGAGGCGACGAATCCGGCCAGCAAGTTGAGCATCTCGTCGCTGCCAGACCCTTCGTACAGGTCGCTGATCAAGATCAGGATGGTTTCTTCGGGGCGGCGGATCAGGCCCGCGCAGTAGGTCAGGGCCCTCGGGGTGTCGTTGCCGCCGCCAAGCTGCGTGCCAAAGAGTAGGTCCACCGGGTCGTGCAACTCGGCCGTCAGGTCCACGACGGCGGTGTCATAAACGACCACATGGGTCTTCAAAGCGGGCAGGCTGGCAAGCACCGCGCCGAAGATCCCGGCGTAGACGATCGAGGTCGCCATGGAACCGCTTTGATCGACGCAGAGGACCACCTCGCGCAGGGCCTGGCGCCTGCGGCCGAAACCGATTCGTGTCTCGGGAATGATCGTCTTGTAAGCCGCCTGAGAGTGCTTCAGGTTCGCCCGGATCGTCCGGTTCCAGTCAATCTCGTTGTGTCGGGGACGCCGGTTGCGTACCGAGCGGTTGAGGCTGCCCGAAACGGCCTGCCGCATCGGCTCGGCCAGCTTCCGCTCCAGTTGCTCAACGACCGTGCGGACCACCGACCGGGCCGTTTCGCGGGCCTCCGAAGGGAGGACCGAGCCCAACGACAGCAGGTTGGCCACAAGATGCACATCGGGCTCAACCGCGCGAAGCAACTCGGGCTGCTTGAGCATCTGTCTGAGATCAAGCCGCTCCAGCGCGTCCTTCTGGAGCATTTGAACAACGGGCGTAGGAAAAAACTTGCGAATATCGCCAAGCCATCGCGCCACCTTGGGCGCGGACTTCCCCATGCCGACTCGGCCGGACTTGTCGACCTCCCCATAAAGCTGTTCAAGGGCCTGGTCCATCGCCAGGTCGTCGCCGCTCAACGAGACGCCCGTGCCGTCGGCCGAATCGCCGCCCAGGACCAATCGCCACCGTTTTAAGCGTTCATCATTAGATGCATTATTTATCATGATGTTGTCCCATTACCCAAGGCCAAGCAGCCTGGCGACCAGGGGGAGGACCGTCGCGGCCCGGTCGGGGTCGAGGTTGGCGGCTGGAGTCGCCAGCGACGTTGACGACGCGATCGGCGAGGCCGACCGCTTGGCGCGTTCGCCCAGGTTGCGACGCAACGGGGCTTCGAACGTGCCGAAGGTCCTGCGGAGCAGCGGCAAGAGGTTCGGAAACGACTCGGCCGGAAGGCCGGCGAGCCAGGAGTCAAAGATGCCGAACAGGGCGTCATCGTGGTAGAGGACCTCGCCGCTGCCTCGCAAGAACCCCTCGATCCAGGCCGCCGCGCGAGGTGGTTCGGCGGCGGTGGACACGGCCAGGTTCATGAGTCTGGCCGATTCCCGGGCGTCGAGGAGCCGAGCGTCCAGCAAGATCCGCGCCGATCGGCCCGCGACCAGGCCGTGGAAGCGATCCGAATCGGTCAAGCGGCTGAGCGTCGCGTGCCAGGAGGCCAGGCCGGATTCGTCGTCCAAGAGACCGACGGCCGAATCGGCGCGGAGGATCGAGTCAAACATCGCCGAGGCCGCCGCGTCGTCGAGCGACGAGCAGGCCAAGGGGAGGCCAATGCAGACCCTGGCAAGCATGCCCGAGGCGACATGCCCGATCATCTCGGCGTTGGTCTGGCGCACGCTGCCGTAGCGCGACAGGTTCGCCAAAGGGGGCAAGGCGTCCATCAACTGGGTCACGTCCGCGGCGACGGCCGCCTGAGACTCGACCTTGGCCATGATCGTCTCAACGCCTTTGGGCAGATCGGCCAGGATCGCGCGATTGAGCAAGGTCGTCAAGGCGGGCAGGTCTTGCTCGCGGTCGGAGCGGTCCGAGGCCAGGGCGCTGGCGGCGTCCTCCACCGTCGCGCCCCAGACGCTCGCCTCGATCAAGGCGACGGCCAGATCAGGCGTCCATTGAAGCTCCCAGGCCTCCTTGAACGTCCCCCGACCCGAGACGTGCGTGACCCTGCCCCAGGCGACGCCGAGCAAGTCGAGCCTGTGCAAGAGGCGGCTTCGCTCCAGGTCGGTCGGCTCGCGGAGGTCAAGCACCTTGGTCAACTGCGAAGGGTCAGGCGCGAGCCGGAGACGTTTCTGGAGCCGGTTGAGGTCTTGCTGGAGCGGGACCGAGGGGGTCTCGTCGGGAACCCTGCCGAGCCGTTCGCCGACGACTAGCTTGCGGCGGATCAAGCGCATCGGCGTCTCCTCGCCGAAGCAAAGGACGGTCCTGGTGGCCTCTTCCAGGTCGGTCAGGTCGGCCAGGGGGCGACCTCGCAAGGTCGCCAAGGTCTCGGCCAGGCGAACCGCCTCGATCACGGAGGCGGAGGAGGCGTCGAGCCGCTCCTCGCGCAAGAGCCGGGCGACCCGGGTCAGCCAGCGTTCGACCACGCGATCAGGGGCGGTCCAGAGATGATCATACCACCCTGGCGACGCGATCCCCGCGCCGTAGCCGCTCTCCTGAGACAATCGGCCATAGGTCCAGGGGACCCAGGTCGCGGCAACCTTCACCTTCGGCAACCCCTTGAGCAAGGCGGCGTCCCCTTTGGCGGCTGGCCAATCCTCGACAGCCAGAGCAGGAGCGTGCCAGGCGCCGCAGACGACGGCGATCGAGCGGTGCCCTTCGGCCATCGCCGCTCGGATGGTCTGCCGCATGTGGGCCTCTCGCTGGAGTTCGCGAGGGTCGGTCTCAGTCGGGACGCTACGACGGACCTCGCTCATCGCGTCGAGGATCTCGGCGAAGAGGTCTTCGCCGTCCCGACGCCCTTCGACGACGAATTCCCACCAACGCTCGCCATCGTCGAACCCGGCGGCCCTGGCCAAGATCCCCAACGGATCGACAGGTCGGCGCGGCTCGGGCGCGTCGGTCTCCTCGACATCGGAGGGCGGAGCGGCTTCGTCCCCTTCAGGTTCGCCCAACTGAACGGCTACGGGCAAGTCCATGAACCTGGCGGGGATGCCGCACTGAAGGGCGTACTCAAGAGCTTGCCACTCGGGCGAGAACGCGGCGAACGGGTAATAGACCGAGTCTCTGGGCGTCTCGGGCCGATAGACCAGCAAGGCGACCGGCGGGGTCATCTCGGCATGAGTCAAGAGGGGGATCATCGCGTCGGCGTCGGGCGGCCCTTCGACCAGCACGATGGTCGGCTCGATCGCCTCGAGCGCCCGCCGGACGCTTCGGGCCGACCCTGGACCGTGGTGGCGGACACCCAGGACGTGGACCTTGGTGTCGGTTCGGGGAGACTCGGCGGTCGTCAAAGGGGGGTTCACACCACCTCCCGACAGGCGCGGTAGAGGTCCTTCCAGCCGTCGCGCTCCTTCACGACTGTCTCCAGGTATTCGAGCCAGACGACGCGGTCTTGCACCGGGTCCTTGATGACCGCGCCGACGAGTCCGGAGGCCATGTCGGCCGAGCGCATCACGCCGTCGCCGAAGTGGGCGGCGAGCGAGAGCCCCTGGTTGACGACCGAGATGGCCTCGGCGGGGCTCAAGGTGCCGCTGGGCTGCTTGATCTTGACCTTGCCGTCGCTGGTCTGGCCGTCGCGTAGTTCTCTGAAGATCGTGACCACACGTCGGATCTCTTCCAGGCCGGGGGCCTCGGCCGGCAAGGCCAGGGCGCGGCCCAGGGATTCAACCCGGAGGCGAACGATCTCGACCTCTTCATCAGCCGTCTCGGGGGTGGGCAGGACGACGGTGTTGAACCGGCGTTTCAGGGCGCTGGAGAGTTCATTGACCCCCTTGTCGCGGTTGTTCGCCGTGGCGATCAGGTTGAACCCTTTGGCCGCCTGCATCTCGGAGTTCAGCTCAGGGATCGGCAGCGTCTTCTCGGAGAGGATCGTGATCAAGGTGTCCTGCACGTCGGCCGGGATTCGCGTGAGTTCCTCGACCCGGGCGATCTTGCCTTCCGTCATCGCCCTCATCAAGGGGCTGGGCACCAGGGCCTTGAGGCTCGGCCCTTCGGCCAGCAAGAGGGCGTAATTCCAGCCGTAACGGATCGCTTCTTCACTCGTGCCGGCCGTCCCCTGCACCAGCATGGTCGAGTCGCCCGCGATCGCCGCGGCAATGTGCTCAGACACCCAGCTTTTCGCCGTGCCGGGCACCCCCAGAAGCAAGAGCGCGCGATCGGTCGCCAACGTGGCGACGGCGACCTCCATCAATCGACGATTGCCAATATATTTTGGTGTAATCGTGAAACCATCATCCAGCGTTCCGCCAAGGAGATATGTGGAAACGGCCCATGGGGAGAGCTTCCAGCGCGGCGGTCTCGGTTTCGTATCGGCCTTCGCGAGTGCGTCCAGTTCCTCGGCGAACTGCTCCTCGGCGTGGCGACGAAGGACGGCGGAGGCGTCGTCGGCGTGGCCGTCGTTGGCGGCGATGGTCGGCTTGGGGGCGGTCGCCCCTGCTTTGGTCCGGCTCATGAGGCGAACTCCCGGTGCATATCGCGGCGAAAGCGAAGGTGATCGAGCATCTCGGCGTAGGCTTCGGCATAGAACGGTCGAGGGGGCTCGCCGAGATCGACACCCTCGGCGGCTTCGTCGGCCATTTCGGGCGGCAAGGTCGAGCCAAGCGATTGGAGGAACGCCCGGACCTGGTATTCATGGTAGACCTTCCTGGTCTGTTTCCCAACGGCCGTGGCATCCTGGTGGTCGCGGCTTGTGAGCATCTGGCGCTCCTGATCAAGGATCGGCCGGACCCGGCGAATGACCTCGCGAGCGGCTTCGGTTCCCTCAATGGCGACGCCGTTCGTTTCCCCGACCATCCCGATCAGCTCACAGGCCGGATGCCCTGGGCGAAGCGGTTCAGGGTC
>JBDTIR010000713.1:0-10372 GCA_039936275.1 Isosphaeraceae bacterium
TCGAGATATTTCACCTTTTTGCCGTCGTCGAGCTTGGCGATGATGGCGTTGACCTCTCCGGTACGAGGATCGACCTCGGCGATGGTCTGGTCCTTGTTGCGCGTGGCGCCTCTGGGGAAGACGCCGAGCAAGAGGATCTTGGTTTCGGGCAGCTTCTTTTTGAGCTTGGCGACGATCGCCTGGACCCCGGCGGCGATTTCCTCGGCGGTGTTGTGGCCGATGTTGTTGGTGCCGATCATCAGGACGACGACCTTGGGGCTGATCGAGTCTACTTCCTTGTGGTCGAGCCGCCAAAGGACGTGTTCGGTCCGGTCGCCGCCGATGCCGAAGTTGGCCGCGTTCCTCGGGCCATAGTGGCGCTGCCAGATGGGATTGTTGTTCCACCCCTGGGTGATCGAGTCGCCGAGGAAGAGCAGGTTGACGTCCCCTTGCTCGGCCCGCTTGAGGAACGACTAGTGCATCGTCGTCCAAACCCCCGGGCGGGGCACGGGCTGGGTGGCGGTTCCGCCGACGTCCTGGCCACAGGCGGCAATCGCCATGAGATTCAGCATCACGACGGCGAGCATTGGGCCCTGGCGTTTCGAACCTGACCGCATGTGTTTCGTTCCCTTCGTTCAATGGACCGCTTTGAGGGTTGGTTGCTTTGCGACGACCCGGACCAACGCCCCTCTTCATGTACAAAGGCCCGGACGTTGGCCCATGCTATTCGCTGGATCGTGTCAGGTCCAGCGGCTACCTATCCCGCCGGTTCGCCCAGGGTCCAGGGCTGGCCGAAATGTTCCTCGAAGCAGACATGCTCCAGCGCGAACCGTCCGGGGAAGGGCGTCGAGGCGTCGGCGAACCCAAGGGCGATCAAGGCGCAGAAGCGATGGTCGTCGGGGACGCCGAACGCCGCATTGAGTTTTTCCAGGTCAACGCCATCGACCCATGCCGAAGCGACCCCCATTGCCTCGGCGGCCAACATCAAGGTCGAGGCGGCGGTCATTGCGGATCGCAAGGCCCGGGAAGCCCGATCGGTCCTCCGCTCGCCGGCCGCGAACGCTCGCCCAAGCACTCCGGCCGCCTCGTCCGGATCGAGCAGACCTCGACGAACCTGTTCTTCGACCACCGCCGCCAGGTCGGTTCGGTGCGCATTGAGATAGGCCAGAACGATCACGGAAACCGGCGCATCCACCACGATTTTCTGTCCGTGGACGGTCTGTTTCAGCCGCTCTCGATTGCGTTTCGAACGGACGACGAGAAATCGCCAGGGTTGCAGGTTGTCGCCCGACGGCGCGAATGTCGCCAGGTGCAGGACTTGCCGTAATAACTCATCCGGTAACGGTCGGGTCGGATCGAATGTTTGCGACGTCCGACGCGATTTGATGACGTCCAGCGCAGAGGGGCAGGGTGGGTCAGTTTGTTTTGAGTAATATTTATGAGTATCCATATTTATTGTATATGCGACAGAAGTCATTGATGATCGACTCTAGGATCGATCGGGATCGCGCTCGAGAAGAGTGAAGGGAACATGCGTGTGGGCCTTCGCGAAGGACGGTCTCAGGAACACCTGCCGGACCATTGGCTGGCCTCGGGCCCGATTCGATTTCCGCCAGGAAGCGGATCAGCCGTCTGGTCGAGGGCCTTGCAGGCCAGGTGGACAAAGCTGCAAAGCGCAGGTATGATTCCAGACGAATTCAAGAGGACGAACGCGCCGTCGAAAATCTGTTGCGATTCGATCGAGGACCGTGCCGATGGAAAAACCGAACGTTCTCTTCTATGGCGATAATCTCGACGTACTTCGCGGGCGGTTCCAGGACGGACATCCCTATATCTCGGACAACTCCATCGATTTGATCTATCTCGACCCTCCGTTCAACTCGAACGCTACGTATAACGCTTACTTGCCTGAACAGGATGGGACGCTCTCGACGGCGCAACTGGCCGCGTTCAAGGATACCTGGACGTGGGCCGAAGCCGCCCCGACGTACTTCGCCTTTGTGGAGTCGGCTGACGTTGCGGCCAAAGCACGCGGAGCGATGGTGGCCTTCCGTGGCCTGCTTGGCGACACTCCCATGTTGGCCTACCTTTCGATGATGGCCCCTCGGTTGGTGGAACTCCGCAAAAAACTGGTAACCGTTCACGGGGTCAAACGCCTATTTTTTAGGGGGTAATTTTCGAAAAACGTACATAAAATCACTCAAACCTACCATAAAATCCCATGTGTAATCCCAAAAAACCCTTGTTTTTAGGCGTTTGACCCTGTGAACGGTTACCACCGGGAGTCTTTTCCTGCATTGCGATCCCACGGCGAGTCATTACCTTAAAGTCCTCCTCGACGCCGTATTTCAACCCCAACAGTTCGTCAATGAGATCATCTGGCATTATTACAACAAGATTCAAGGGAATATCCACCACTTTCCTTCCAATCACGACACCATTTTTTGGTACGCCAAGGCCCCCGGCTTCTTCTTCAAGGTCATCAAGGAGAAGCGTGAGGTCCCAATCCAGCAGCTCAAACGGGTGTGGGACAAGGAGAAGAAGCGCCTCGTGAATGAGAAAGACGAGCGCGGCAAGGTTATGTATCAAGAGTCCACGGAACGGCGAATCGATGACGTTTGGCGGCTGGCAATGCTCCAACCGGCATCCAAGGAAATGCTCGGTTATCCAACCCAGAAGCCGGCCGCGCTGCTAGAGCGGATCATCTCGGCCGCCTGTCCCGACGGCGGTCTCATCCTTGATCCGTTCTGCGGGTGCGGCACGACCATTGCGGCGGCGCAGAAACTCGGTTGTCGCTGGATCGGTATCGACATTACCTCGGCCGCGACCAACTTAATCAAACAGCGACTTCGGGATTCCTATGGGGCCTCGATCGACTCGGCCTATCACGTCGTCGGCGAGCCGACGAGCGTGAGTGAGGCCCAGCAACTCGCGAACACCGACCCCTATCAATTTCAATGGTGGGCTTTAGGTTTGGTAGGCGCTCGACCCACCGAGCAAAAAAAAGGCGGCGACAAAGGCATTGATGGCCGGTTGTATTTTCATGACGATGTCGCGACCGGGGCGACGAAGCAGGTTATCTTCTCAGTCAAAGCGGGTCAGGTTCTCAACCCTGGAATGGTCCGCGACTTGGGGCACGTTGTCGACCGGGAGCACGCGGCGATTGGGGTACTCTTGACCGTACGTGCACCGACTGCCGGGATGAGTGGGGAGGCCGCCGGGGCGGGCGTGTACCAGTCGCCCTGGGGGACTCAGCACCCTCGTCTTCAGATCTTGACCGTTGAGGACCTGTTGCGGGGCGTCAAAATTAACATGCCGCAATCGCAGGACCACCGCACGTTCAAGAAAGCGCCCAAAATCAAGAAGAATGACCGCCCGGATTATTCGATGCTACCTCTCAACGATCCCGTCGATGAGCCAACGCAGGACTCATAGCGATCGAGTGAATCCTGTGGTCAGGGTTTGTCGCGGGTGTCTTGCGGGCTGGGGAGGGGCGGTGTAGCCTTGGAAGGGCCAGCGACACCGGATTCCTAAAGGTCCGACCGACAGTAATGGCACGATGCGCGACCTGCTGAGGCAACTGACCGACGCCCTGGACGCGGAAACGGTGGGCCGCGGTCGGGCTGCCTTCGCGGATATAGTGATAAACAATATCGATAAGATCCTGTCGCGCCGCCTGGCTACGGACGACCTGGCTCATGAGCGGGTTTGCTCACGGTCAAATCGCTCCCGGGCTTCCTGCTCAATGGAATCCCAGTCGTCGCGGGTCATGGCGACGGTGGGGCCTTGAAGTCCTTCCAGGAGCTTCAATTCAAGTTGATGCTTGGCCAGTCGTTTCTGATCGTCGCGGATCAAGGCGCGGAGGTACTCGCTGGCGGACGCATAGCCGTCCCGGGCGATCTGGGATTCGACGAAGGCCTTCATTTCTTCGGGCAGGGAAATATTCATAGTTGCCATGGGTACTACCTCCTAAGCCCGACTCTACCGTTGATGGCAATCTTTGCCAAGACGAACCACGACACCTGGTGGCGGGGTTGTTTGGCTCAAGGCCAATATCGCGGGTGTCTTGCGGGCTAGGGAGGGGCGGTGTAGCCTTGGAAGGGCCAACGAAACCGGATTCCAAAAGGCCCGACCGACGGTGATGGGACGATGCGCGACCTGCTGAAGCAACTGACAGACGCCCTCGACGATGGCCGGGAGGCAATCTTGTGTCAGGTGGTGGAAACCAAAGCATCAACCCCGCAGAAGGCCGGGGCGATGATGCTGGTCGATCCGGACGGGGGGCAGGTCGGCACCCTTGGGGGCGGCTGCGTCGAGGCGGAGGTCAAGCAGAAGGCGATTCGTCGGATCGGGCAAGTCGGGGCGGAACTGCATACGTTCATCCTTGATCATGATTACGCCTGGGCCGACGGCCTGATCTGCGGCGGCAAGATGGTGATCCTGGCCGAGGCGCTGCGAGGCGCGGAGGCGTCTGCCTATTTTCAGGCCTATCGCCAGCAGTTGGAGGCGGGCCTGGGGTTCACCGAGGCCGTCGCGACCGACCCTGAGCGTTGCGGGGCGAACGTCTTGGGATCGCGGTTCCTGTTCGACGCCGATGGACGGTTTGTCGCGGGCAGGCCCGACCGAGACGCGCCGATCGATCTGAATGCGGAGTTGAAACCGCTTGCGGAACGCCCCAGGCCGCAAGTCCGGGGCGGCCTGGCGTTCTTGCCGACCTTGCCCAGAATCAGGCTGATGATCGTCGGCGCGGGGCACGTCGGGCATGCGGTCGCGGACCTCGCAGCCAGGGCGGATTTTGACGTCTGGGTGATCGACGATCGCCGGCAATGCTGCAACGCTGAGCGTTTCCCGATGGCCGAGCGCCTGATCGTCGGGCCGATCGAGGAGACGCTCGCCGGTCTGGACGTCACGCCGATGACCTATGCCTTGATCGTCACTCGTGGACATGGACACGATCAAGAGGCCCTTTATTATCTGGCGCCGACCCTTGCGCCTTATGTCGGCCTGATCGGCAGCAAGCGGAAGATCCGTTTGATTTTCGAAGGTTTGCGCGACATGGGGATTGCCGAATCGGCCCTGGAGCGGGTCTCGGCGCCGGTGGGGCTCGACATCGGTTCGGAGACCGTGCTGGAAATCGCGGTAAGCATCGTCGCCGAGTTGATCGCGAAACGCAACCTTGGCCTTCGGACCAAACGAGCGTCGGCCGTCAAACCAGGGTCGGTGCGGGCATGATCGCGGCCTTGGTGCCCGCCGCTGGGCGGAGCGAGCGAATGGGACGGCCTAAGTTGACCTTGCCCGTGGGTGGGGTCTCCTTGATTGCCAGGGTCGTCGCCGCCTTGCGAGCCGGAGGCGCGGATCGGGTGGTGGTCGTCACCCCGCCCGCCGATACGCCTGGAGCATCAAAGATAATCGTCGACGCCGAAGGAGAAGGGGGAGAAGTGGTCGTGCTTGACCGGGCGACGGCCGACATGCGAGCGACCTTCGAACGCGGCCTGGACCACCTGGAGAAAGGACCAAGGCCCGTTGGCCTTTTGCTCTGCCCCGGTGATAGTCCTGGAATCTCGGCCCCTTTGGTGGAGCGCGTGGTCTTTGGATTTCAGGAACAAACTGATCGAATCATCATCCCGACTTATCATGGAACCCGAGGGCATCCGGTTGCGCTCCCCTGGCGGCTTGCAGTCAAGGTCCGCCGCTTGCCGGTCGGGGTCGGCGTCAACGCCCTGATCAAGGCGCATGCCGACCGGGTCTTGACCCTGGACCTTGGCGATCCGAACGCATTGGCCGACATGGATACGCCGGAGGATTACGCTCGCTGGTCCCGTTAACAGGGCTCGCGAAGTCCCTTTTTTTGAAGGTCGGATGATGGCCGACGACCAACGCCCGGTTCCCCCTTCGGAACTTCCCATGATGCAAGCCGTTGATCCGTCAACACGTCCCAAACGCATCGTCTCGGTCGATGCGTATCGCGGCCTGGTCATGGTGCTGATGATGGCCGAGGTTTTGCGCCTGAAGGCCGTGGCCAAGGCGAATCCCGGCAGCGCCTTCTGGGAATTCCTGGCGCGTCATCAACAACACGTTGAATGGATCGGTTGCTCACTTCATGATTTAATTCAGCCATCGTTCTCGTTCCTGGTGGGCGTGGCCTTGCCGTTTTCGTTGGCGTCGAGGATGGCGCGCGGGCAGTCTCGGCGAGTGATGATCGTTCACGCCCTCTGGCGGTCGTTCTTGCTGATCGCCCTGGGGATCTTTTTGCGGTCGATGGGTCGCCCGCAGACCAATTACACGTTTGAGGACACACTCACGCAAATTGGTCTGGGTTATCCGTTCCTGTTCGCCCTGGGGTGGCGTCCCGGGCGCGATCACTGGATCGCTCTGGGCCTGGTCTTGATCGGCACCTGGGCGGCGTTCGCAGCGTATCCCTTGCCGGGGAGTCAGTTTGATTATCCAGGGGTTGGCGTGCCCTCGGATTGGCCGCATTTGATGAGCGGATTCGAAGCCCACTGGAACAAGAACAGCAACCTCGCCTGGGCCTTTGACACCTGGTTCCTCAACCTTTTCCCGCGAGCGAAACCGTTCGTATCCAACGGCGGCGGTTACGCAACCTTGAGCTTCATCCCGACGCTCGGCACGATGATTCTCGGCCTCTTGGCGGGCGGGATCTTGCGGAGCGAGCGGACGGAGTGGGCCAAGGTGGCTCGCCTGATCGTGGCAGGGTTGATCGGTCTGGCGGCTGGCTGGGGCGTCGGCCGCCTGGGGATCTGCCCGGTGGTCAAGCGGATCTGGACGCCAAGCTGGGTCCTGTTCAGCGGCGGCTGGTGTTTCTTGTTCCTCGCGGCCTTTCATGTGATCAATGGTGCCCTTGATTGGAAGCGCTGGGCGTTTCCGCTGGTGGTCGTCGGCATGAACCCGATCGCCGCCTATTGCATGGCCCACCTGTTCGATAACTTCATCTCAAGCAGTTTCAAGACCCACCTGGGCCCGGACGCCTTCCAGGTGTTCGGCCCCGCGTTCGAACCTTTGTTGCATGGCGCGGCGGTCCTTTTGATGTTCTGGTTGATCTTGTTCTGGATGTACCGAAGAAAGATTTTTCTGCGGATCTGACCATGCTGGTTCTTGGCTTGTGAATGATGAGGGAGTGATGACCATGAACCGAGATACATCCATCGATCGCCGAACCGCCCTCAAGGGGCTCGTGACCGCCGCCGCGTTGGGGTGTTGCTCGGCGGTCGCGGCTGGCGAGCAAGAGGGACCACTGCCGCCGGTGCGGGCGATCACCAAGGGGCCGAAACATCACTGGTTCGGTTACTACGACAAGCGGGAGTTTGATCCCACCGGACGCTACGTGCTCGGGATGGAAGTGGACTTCCAGCATCGTTCGCCCAAGCCTGATGATGTGATTAAAATCGGCATGATTGACCTCAAGGACGGGGATCGATGGATTGAGCTGGGGGAGACCCGGGCCTGGAACTGGCAACAAGGCTGCATGCTTCAGTGGCTCCCTGGCTCAGAGACCGAAGTCCTCTGGAACGACCGTCGGGGCGACCAATACGTTTGTCATATTCTTGATACCAAGACGCGAGAACGTCGCACGATTGATTCGTCAATCTACGCGCTTGCCCCCGATGCAACCTGGGCCGTCACGACCGACTTCCGCCGGATTCAGGACACCAGGCCAGGGTACGGCTACCCCGGAATTGTCGATCCGGCGCGCGACATCGGGGCCCCGGACGACGCCGGGGTCTGGCGGGTTGATCTTCGCTCCGGACGCACCGATTTCCTGTTCTCGATCCAGCAGGTTGCCACCTTGCCGTACCTGAACGGCAAGCCGAAGTCAGACGCCAAGCATTGGTTTAATCACCTTTTGGTTGCGCCTGACGGCTCCCGGTTCGTCTTCCTGCACCGCTGGAAAAGCCCCAGCGACACGCGGCACACGACCCGGATGATTACCGCCGATCCGGACGGCTCGAACCTTTTCGTGCTCAACCCCGACGGCATGACCTCACATTTTCAGTGGCGAGACCCTCGCCATCTGCTCGCCTTTGCGTATCACCCATCGCACGGTAATGCCTTCTACCTGTTCGAAGATCGCACCGACCGGGTTGACGTGGTCGGCCCTGATGTGATGACGGTGGACGGCCACTGCTCCTACTTGCCTGGTGGGCGCTGGGTGCTTAACGATACCTATCCTGACAAACAACGCAACCAGAACCCATACCTCTTCGACACCCGGCGCAAGGTCCGCCACCCGCTCGGCCACTTCCACTCGCCCAAGGAGTACAACGGCGAGTGGCGGTGCGACACCCACCCCAGGTACAGCCCAGACGCCTTGAGCGTGGTGATCGACTCGCCCCACGGCGAGCACGGCCGGCAACTCTACCTCATCGACGTTCGTGGTATCGTCGGCGATCTCAAAAAAACGGGTTGATTTATTTTAGGGCGTGTATAAGCGAATATGTAGTGTTCGCCATCGAGAGCGATCATCCATTTCTGTGAGGGAGATTCGCATGGGACACGTTCGTTCGATCGCGACCCATCGACGGTCGTTCTTGCTCTCGATGTGCGGCGCCCTGGGAGGTTCGGCGGCGACCTACGCTTTGTCGCAAAAGGCCGGGCGGTACCTGGACGACGGCGCGCCGCCGGACCCCGGAGAGAGTCGGCAGGCTCATGAGCGGGCCGCGCAACTGGTCGGCGTTGGTGATCGGATCAAGATCACCAAGCTGGAAACCATCATGGTCAAGCCGCGCTGGTTGTTCTTGAAAATTCATACCGACGCAGGAATCGTCGGCCTGGGCGAGCCGATCGTCGAAGGGCGTGCGAAAACCTGCGCCGCCGCCATTGAGGAACTCGCCGATTACCTCGTCGGCAAAGACCCAAGATCGGTCACTCATCACTGGCAGGCGATGTATCGTCATGCCTTTTACCGAGGAGGTCCGGTCCTCACCAGCGCCCTCAGCGGTGTCGATCAGGCCCTCTGGGACATCAAGGGGAAGGCCCTCGGCGTGCCGGTCTACGAGCTGCTCGGCGGGCCGACCCGCTCTCGGGTGCGGGTTTACGCCCACGTCAGGACCCCCGAAGACGTCAAGCGCCGCCTGGCCGAAGGGTTTACGGCGTTCAAGACGGGCGTCTACAAAGAACGGCCAGCGCGGATCGTCGAGACCCCCTCCGCCATCGGCAAAGCTGCCGAGCACTTCGCCGCGCTCCGCGAGGCGGCCGGCCCGGACGCCGACATCGGTATCGACTTCCACGGCGCGATCAGCCCGCCAACCGCCAAACTGCTCATCAAGGCCCTGGAACCGTATCAGCCCATGTTCATTGAAGAACCGGTCGCGTGTCAGAACGTCGACGCGATGGCTGAGATCGCGCGCGGCACGCCCTTGCCGATCGCCACTGGTGAGCGAATCTTCACCAAGTGGGGCTTCCGCGAGATTCTCGAAAAGCAGGCCGCCGTGATTCTTCAGCCCGACCTCTGTCATGCCGGCGGCATTACTGAGGTCCGCTTGATCGCCGGGATGGCCGAGGCGTATTATGCGTCGATCGCCCCCCATAATCCGCTCGGGCCGATTTCTCTGGCGGCTGGCGTCCAACTCGCCGCCGCGATCCCCAACTTTCTTTGCCAGGAACAGGTCAATCTCGGCGAAGGCTACCTCAAAACCCCCTTCCGCGTTTCTGAAGGATACCTCGACCTGCCCAGAGGCCCCGGCCTGGGCATCGAGCTCGATGACGACGCGATCGCCGACAAGCTCGGCCACGACTGGAAAAACCGCGAGACCTACGACGTGGACGACGGTTCCGTCGTCGATTGGTAAACCAAAAATTAGTATGTCGATTTAAATTATGTGATCACGGTTTCGTCCGACGATTTATTATCATGTTCAGGCCCCACGCCGGGCAACGTGGGGCGGCGGCGCATGACGATCATTGAGATCCAGAGGCCGAGCCACAAGGCCGCCAGGACCGCCGCGAGCGGCCGATCAACAAACGCTAACGGGGAGCCGCCCGCGCCAGTGAGGGTCTGGATAAACCGCTCTTCCAGCGGGCCGCCCAGGATGATTCCCAGGACCACCGGGCCGAGCGGAATCCGACGACGCTCGAACACAAGGCCGAGCACGCCCATTCCCAGCATCACCCAGACGTCAAAGGCGCGGCTGTTGATCGCATACGAGCCGAGGACGCAAAATAATAAGATCACTGGAAGCAAGACGCGCCTGGGCACCCTGATGACGTATCCGCCCGCCTTGATCGCCAGGAGGCCGACCGGCAAGAGCACAAGGTTGGCCAGGATGAACAGGATGTACAAGGCGTAAACAAGGTCGGCCTGCTTGAGGAAGATTTCCGGACCTGGTTTGATGTTCTTCATCAAGAGCACGCCGATGACGATCGCCGTGACCGAGTC
>JBDTIR010000714.1:0-6400 GCA_039936275.1 Isosphaeraceae bacterium
CTCAAGTGGTTCAAGCCCGCCAAGGGCGTCTTCCAGATCCGCTACAACCGCAACGACGAAGAATACGTCCCCGACTTCGCCGTCGAGACCAAGACCGCCAAGTTCCTCTGCGAACCCAAGCGTGCCGACGACATGGATGACACCGAAGTCCTCGCCAAAGCCAAGGCCGCCTCCCTCTGGTGCCAACACGCCACTCAACACGGCGAAAAGCCGTGGTCCTACCTCCTGATTCCCCACGACGCCATCGACGAGTCCAAGACCCTGGCGGGTCTGGCGGCGTCGTACACGTTCATGGATCACTGATCAACGGGGCCAACTGGGTGTTACCATCAAGGCCGATGGCGAAGGCCCCGGAAACCCGTGGACTTGGGACTTCAGACGCTCAAGTCCCAAGTCCAGGACAAAGATCTCGCCCTATTCGAGATCGACGAGCCTGACAACTCGCCGGAGCGGCGGTGCGCATTTCGGATCGTCGTGCCTCGTTTGAAACTTGGGACTTGAGGAGACCGAGTTCGGCGACGGACACGATTTTCAAATACATAAGTGAAAATGTTCTTGATTTTCAATATTGGAGTTGGTAGAATGATCTGGTCTGGACCGCAGTGGCTCGGAGGCCAGGCGGCGAGACACGTCAAAATGGCGTGAACCGGATTTCAGACAAGTTGAAGGCAGGGAAGTCGAAGATGGTCTGCATACATCACGGCGAGGGATTGGAAGCGGCGTCCTCAAGCCAGTCCGACTCGTATATCTACACACCCGAGGGGTTCGACCCGGAGAAGTACGGTGGGGTCTTGGCGGACCGTCCCGATGCCGCTCGCTGGTTCCTGTCCTCGATTTACATGAGGCGGCTCCTGCGGAACTACGACAAGGACACGTACATCAATCTCCACTCCCGCCTTCTTGGGATGGTCATGGGAGACATGGCTGCCGTCCGCCCCGTCAGGAAAGCCCTTGTCGATCACGGCCTGGTCGAGTGTGACTACGAGTGGTCCGAAGGTTATAAATCCCTGGGCTACAGGCTCGGTCCCGTTCTCCGGGACGTGACGTGGCGGAGGTACTCCTCGCCTTCCAAACGCTTCTCGAAGCGAGTGCGGAAGTTCAAGGATCACCTCCACGACCACGGCGTCACCGTCCCGGTTCGGCAGCACCTCATCAACTGGTGTCGGAAGGTGACGTTCTCCTCCGACCTGGGAGACGTGCTGAAGACCCTGCCCGAGACGCCGTATACGGACTGCGAATGGGCCAACAAGCGGGCGATGGCCTCTCATCAGGTCGAGATGATCCGGGGCGGCTACCTGAGCTTCACTCCGGCATGCTCTTACGGGAGGTTCCACAGCAATTTCACAAGCCTGTGCGGAGAATTGCGTCGTTGCCTGACCATCGACGGGGAACCTCTGTACGAGGTTGATGTCACAAACTCCCAACCTTACTTTTTGTCCATGCTCCTGCTGGAGTTGCACCTGTCAGGGGGAAATTGCTCGTCTAACTTGTCTTCCATCTTGTTTGACTGCTCTGGAGACCATTCTCTCCTCTTAAATTCCGCAACAGACGCATGCAATGATGAAAAAAACAAGGAAGAAAAAGAAAGAGAGGGGATAGAGAAGAGAACACAGCCTTATGTCTTTGGTTTGATGGAAATGGAGACTACTCCCATGCCCCCTGACCTCCGGGAGATGATCAAAAGCACGACTGAAGGCAAGTTCTACGAGCGGTTCCAGAGGGATGAAGACGATCAGACCAGGGACGACGTGAAGAAGAAGGTGTTCCAGACGATCTTCGGGGAAACGAAGCTCATGCTCCTTACCCCGCTCGGCAAGGTCTTCAAAAGCGTCTTCCCCACGGCCTTCGACCAGATGCTCGTCCTGAAGCGGCAGAAGGGCCATGCTTGGATCGGCCAGGAACTCCAACGGCGAGAAAGCCACCTAATCATCAACACCGTCTGTGAACGTCTCCGCTGCGATCACAGCCAGATCCCGATCGTCACGGTCCATGACAGCATCCTGACCACGCAGGAGCACCTGGAAACCGTCAAGACACTCCTGGAGAGAGCTTTCGGTAAGTATGCGATTCCGCCCAGGTTCAAAGTGAAGGAACCGGTGCGAACTGGCGAGGGCCGCCAGCGTCCCACTCAAGTCCCAAGTCTTCTCGATCACTCCAGGTGATCGGTATGCCAAGGCGGCGATTCTCCGGTACTGGATGTGACACAATCCAGGACCGAGCGATAAGCGGCTTTTCCTACCACTTTTTCACAAGCGTTCATCACGTTATGGCGAGAGGAGTTCCGTCTTTCCTGCTCGGCAACCAAGGCGAGTCATCCGACTCCGAACCTTACTCGATCTCGAAGCGTTTCCCCAACCAGGCGAGGGCGGCGTCGAACCTTTCTTGGGACGGGGTGAGGTAGTGGATAGTGGCGATCCGGTCCGGGGCCTCTCCCAGGAAATGCTCCGCATAACGCCCGAACTCGTCGTTGTGATCGAGTTCGCTCCCTGCCGTCTTACGGAGCAATGCTAAGGGTTTGTCGATGCCGACCGTCACACGGAGTCGCTTGAAGTTGGTGGCGATGTTGTCGGTCTGCTTGACCTTCACCGAGCCGTCCGGTTTTTCCATCAGCTCATCGAACGCCCACAAGCCGCCCGACTTGGTTAGCAGGACGGTCTCCTGTCCGCTCCGCCATCGTTTCAGGAGGTCGAAAGTCTCGGACCAGAGTTTGTAATTGACTTCCGGTACGTTCTCCTCGTCCTTCGTCTTGTGCCGCTTCCTGATGATCCTGCCCTGTTCCCAATCGACCTCGGCGTCACGCAGAGTGGCGATGTCGGTGGAGCGATAGCCGCAGTTGAGCATCAAGAGGACGTGCAACTTCAGCTGGCCGTTGGCGTTGTCCAGGAAAAGTTTCACTTCGTCCTTTGAGCAGATCACGATCTTCTGACGCTTGACCTCGATCTTGTAATGATCCAGGTTCCGGGGGAGTTCGATCATTCGCTTGGCATAGAGGTAGCGGACGAACGCCTTGAACATGCCCCACACTGTATCGGCGTAGGACTCGGAGTAGCCCGACTTCGGCTCCTTCTTTCTCTCAGCGACCTTGCCGAGCATGTGCATGTAGAAGCGTTCGATGTCCGCTTCGTTGATGGTGGCGGCGTCGATGTCGCCCCCGAGGAAATTTTGGATAATCTTGTAGATGTAGGTAAGATTGTCGTACCGGGCGGCGGTCATCGTCCCCGCCTTGACTTTCAAGACCTGCCCTTGTAGGTATGCCTTGATCTGGCCTGCTACGGTCCGATCCTGCGGGACTGGGTGGTTTTGTTCACGGGCGAGCCGGTCATGCCAAACACGGTCGTCCCCGAAGAGTTTGTTCAGGACGATGGGCGGAACTCCAGGCGGGACGTTGATCCCGAACAACTTAGCTGTCGCCATTGAACCCAGGGCGGTCTCGCTGACGACCTCGCCCATGTAGAGGTCGTCGGCCTCCGCAGCGGTGATCGCCTTCACGTCCTCGGCCTCGTTCGAGAGGCTTTCCACGTCCGGTCGCATCCCGTGCCGCTTGGCATAGTCGAGGCGGCGTTGCAGCGTGTCCAGCGTCCCTTGAAGCGGATGCCGTGTGGGAGCGGGCCGTCCCGCATCGGTCTGCTTCTTGAAGTCCTCGAACCAAGAGTTCGCCGCCCGGATGCTGGACTCCTTCGTCTCGGGAGCGTCGGGGCGGAGATAGCCCAGCTTCTTGAGTTGGCGGCAGGAGATGGTCTTCCTCAGCTTCTGATACTGGATGCGCCAACCCCTCCGTTCCGGCTGCCAATTCAACTCTTCGGGGGTCGGCATGATCGAGGCTCACATAACAGCCTTTGATTTTGTGCCACTGCATTGTGCCACATTGGGGACGGAAATGGAAGGGTGGCACAAAAAAATATCCATAAATTCAAGGTAATTCATCAAAGACTTCCATCCTCACACGGTGGAAGTCGCTGGTTCGAATCCAGCGCCGCCCATTTTTCAGGGCCTGTACCGATCAGACCAGTTCTCAAGGCTTCGCGCGGTCGGCCTTGATGACCTCGGCGGGCAGGAGGAGTCGGTTCGGGTCGGGAGCGAAGTACGAAGGCACGGTCAGGAGTCGCAAGGGGCCGGAGGCCGACTTGATCCGCCAAGGTTGGCCGTCCTGGCCAGGGGGGACGTTCACCGCGTAGATACTCGTTTTCTTGCCGGTCAGTGAGAACCGAGTGCGGTTGTCGCCGTCCTGGACCTCGCCGTTGCCGCCGCCCATCAGGCCGACGACCTTGGTGCCTTTCGGCACGTAGAACGACAAGGTCCAGCGCCCGGAGATCCGGTTCATCGGGACGGCCTCGGTCGAGGGGAGCACGACCGGCAGGTCGTCGGGGAACCGGACCCTGGTCATGTCGCCGCCGTCGCTGACGGTCAGTTTATACAGGCCGGGCTCCTTGACCGCGAGCGTGATCGTCCGTTCCTTGCCGTCAGGGGGCACGCCTTGGTCTTCGGCGATCAGGGTCTCGGCCTCGCCGGTCTCGCTGGGGCCGCCGAGTTTCCAGAGCCCGACCTTGACGTGGCCGCGATCTCGATAGTGGGCGATCAGGCCGCCGGTGATCTTCAGCTCGATCTCCGAAGGGCCTTTGGTCACGTAGGTCAAGAAGGTCTGGACCCCGCGCCCGGGGCCAAGGTCAGCCCCTTTGGCGTTGGCGGTCAAGGTGAGGGGGCCCGCCGCCGGGAGAAGGTCGTTGCTGTAGGCGACGGGTTCAAATGGGACCGTTATCGGTTTGTGGCGGGTCAGGCCGTCCTTGATCCAGGCGGCAATCTCGGCCTCGGTGAACGGGCTCGACGACTTCCAGGGGTTTTTCCCTTCAGGGACGTTCCAGGCGGCCCCATCGGGGACCTTCACGGTCTTATCGCGAGCCGGCAGATCGCGGTAGAGGGCCTTGGCGTGGACGAGCATGGTCGTCCGCATCCGGTAGGTATGACGGATCAAGGTCTCAAACGCCTCTTGCCGGGCCGACCCTTGGGCGTCAGCGTACTGCTGGAACAACGAGACATAATGAGCGTACAAAGCCAGGTCATTGATCCGGGTCCGCACGTCGGGCGCATCGGCTGAGAGGGTGCGAGCTTGCTTGAGGGCCAGGAACATCCGGCCGAGCTGGTCATCAGGAATCGGGTGCGGCTTCGAACCGTCAAGCTGGCGGTAAAACTCGGCCATCGGCTCTTTCGCCGGGCCGAATGCGCGGGTCAAGAAATCATCGGTCAACTCGTTGATCTTTGCCGATTCGTTCACATCCCAGAGCAAGCGGGCAGCGAGGTAGTATCCGAGGCCGTTTGGTCCCCAGTTGTCGCTGGACTCGGCCGAGAGATAACGGGCCCCTTGCGCATGGAACGCGGGGATCGTGCGGGCGAGGTAGTCCAGGTTGCCGCCTCGGGCTTTGCCTGGCTGGTCGCGGTCCCAGGTGTTGACGCTGTAGTATTCTCTGATTCCGAGCGTCGCCCCTTGCTTCGCCCAGCCGCTAATGATCTCGTCGAGGGTCAAGCCTCCTTTGAGAAACGCCGTGGCCACGCTAATAATCACGTTCGGATCGACCCGGATCGTCGGCGGGGGAGAATGATAGCTATAGGCGTACATCCCAACATATTTCCCGGGATATTTGGCGTTCACGGCCGCGGCAACCTCGTTGGCCAGAAGCAATGCCCGGTTGCTGATACTGCCGAGGGCCTCGCAGAGGTCGCATTCGCACCAGCCGCCGCCGTCGCTCGGGTCAAGTGAGACGCTTTCCAGGTCGGGGTTTTTGGCGACCTGATTGACCTCGTACTCGCAGACCAGGCGGCGGAGTTCCTGGTTGCCGATACAAAGCTTGGCCTCTGGCGAAGGGCGTCGCCGGCCGTCGATCAGCGGGTAGAATTCGGGGTGGGCGTCAAACTCCGCCTTGAGTCCGCGAATGATCCCGCCGTAGGAGTGGCCGGTATGCAGGTCAAGACCGCCCGCGGTTCGGTTGCGAGCGCACCAGGCTTTGTAGGGTTCGGCGTTGTAATCCCAGAGGCCGACCCCGTACCAGATTCGCCTGGCCTGGTACGATGGCGACTCCTCCGCCTTGATCGTCGCGGTCAAGGCCGGGGTGTGCGGAATCACCTCCCAATGCTCGCCGGGGAAAAACTGGCGATAACCGAGCCGGTCCAGGAAGTCCCAGACGGCGTGCTCAACCCCTTGCTCGGTGGCCCCGAGCAGGTACGCCCCATTCTTGTGGGTGCGAATGAGGTAGGCTTCGCGCTCGGTCGCTTTCGGGTTTGCCCAGCGGTTTGAGTCTTCTTGCTTCGGAAAGTGGGCCGGCAGGCCGACAGCGATCCCGTGATTGCCGTCGCCGGTGGTCACTGCGAAGGTCGCTCCAGTGATCTTGCCAAGATATCTGGCCAGGTC
>JBDTIR010000715.1:0-5472 GCA_039936275.1 Isosphaeraceae bacterium
CACGCAGTTGAGAGGCGGGGCGGCGAGTTCGCTGGAAGGTGGGGCGAATTCCTCGTGGCCCAACAATCCTCAAATAGTGGGGAATCAGGCACCAAGGGCTGTACCCAACCCGCGCCGTCAACGGCGACGAAGTGCTCGGCGCTGCCGACGTCGTCAGCGGCGGCGAGCGGAACGATAGGCAGGTGCCGGGCCTGAGTGGGGGAATGGGAATCCTCGTGTCGGGGATTTCGCTTGGGTTGAGCCATGATATGTTCCAGAATGCCATTTGTGGTGCAGGAAGAGGGGTCGTCGGCGGCCACAGGCGATGGGATTGAAGCAGCCTCTCAAACGGGGTCATGCGGGAATGCTCACGATGCCCCGGACAGCCGCGAAGCGACTGATCAAACGCGGGAAAATCCCACACAATAAAGCACGAAACGAATCGGTTGCGAAAGAGAAATATAGGTTATTTCCGTGGAATGGCTTGCGTTAATCTCGTGTCATTCGGGTCAGGAGCCGATCTTGTGAAGCCACCGGCTCTGTCTCCTTTTGTTCTTTTTGTTACCATTTTGTTCTCTTGATTGGTGATTTTGAATCGAGGGTATCAAAATGATCTTGATGAAGCCGGTATTTTTGTGGAAAACCAAGCGGTTTCAGGAAGGATCGGATCGACACCTGGAAGAGGGAGCTTCGCAACGTGTTCACGATACTCGTTTCTCTGATGTTTGCCCAACTCGGCACAACGGCAAACCAACCGACCGACACCCGGGTGGCAAAGGCGCATCAACTGCTGAATGGGGAGTGGGAGGTCGTTTCCTACACCGACGACGGTGAGACGCTTGGCGCCGCCTTGGTGAGGGCAAAGCTGGCGAAGGATGGTCGTGTTCGGGTCGCCTCGCGGTCGTTTCAGATCGTGAACCCTGACACGAACGAGACGAGGGTTGTTCCATTCCGTCTGAACCCTGTGCCCACGCCCCGGCAGATCATCGTCACGACACGCGATGACCGCACCATTGGGGGGATCTACAGGTTCGACGGCGATCAACTGATCGTCTGTCTTGAAACCTCGCCGGACGCTGGATACCCCAGCAGCTTCGAGTCCCAACCGGGGTCGAACCGGACGTTGATCACCTTCAAGATGGTTGCCCCGAACGCAGCGACCGAGGTGCCGGCGCCGCTGGACCTCGGAGCGCTGAAGCCGCCGACGGATGCGGTGGTCACACCCGCCGAGCTGGCGGTCCTCGCGACGGCGACGGCGTCGCGAAAGCCGACGGAGTCGGAGCTGAGGAGAGTGCGCGAGTTGTTCGCCGGGAACTGGCAGATCAGGTCAATCATCGACGACGGTGAGCGCCTGGGTGCGGAGTTGATCCACCGGGGTTTCGCGGAGGATGGCCAGGTCCGCTTCGGGTCGCGGACCTTTTCGATCGTGAACCCGCGGACAACGGAGCGGAAGATCAACACCTACCGTCTCGACCCCACGCGGACGCCGAGCGAGATCGACGTGTCAACCCAGTTCGATTCCATCTTGAAGGGGATCTACCGCTTCCATGGTGACACGCTCACCGTTTGCCTCACGAAGAACGACGACGGCCCCCGACCTGATGCGTTCGAGGCCCCGGGCGGCTCTAGACGGATGCTCATCGAGATGCAGCTCGCCGACGACGAGGCGCCCGCCGACACCCGAAGTCAACCTGATCCGGAACCGATGCCGTCGGCCGACCAGAAGGCGCGTGAGTTCGACGCGAGGGTGAGGCGCTCCCTTGAGGGTTCGTGGGTGCTCACCGACAGCCGAGGCACGTTGACCACCGTCTTCCAGCCCGGCGGGCTGTTCGTTGCCACCCGGACCTGGGGACGCGGTTCCAAACGTCTCTTCGGACCCCCTTCCGACAGCTCGAGCGGAACCTGGAGCTATCGGAGCGGCCTGCTCTCGGCGTACGTTTCGAGTACGACCGACCGGCAAATCGTCGGGCACCAGGTGAATTCCCGAGTCAAGACGATTGGCGAGGACACGATGACAATTACCGACGTTTATGGAACAGTGAAGACCCTCAGACGCCTGCGCTGAGCGATCCGGACCGCTCCAGGCTCACCGGGCGCCCCCTTCGTTCGGTGCCTGGAGCAGGATCGACCGGAGGACGGCGATCGTGTCAGTGCTCTGCTCTGAGATGTGGACGCCCGGGAGAACATGGTGGGTCTCGCTCCCCGCGAGATAGGAACTCCACGAGGGAACGACGAGGTCCGTCGGCAAGCGGCCGAGGAACTCAAATTCGATCGTGTGGTAGTGAACCTCCGGCGCGATCGGCATCCGGTCAAGCGCGAGCAGGACCGGGCTGCTCGGACTGAGACTACCGATCGAGTTGATCGATCGGTTGCGGAAGATGCCGGCTTTGATGACGTCCGGGCCATTCCCGGCGGTCAATTCGGCGATCAGTCGGCCCTGTTCTTCAGGAGGACTTATGAAGCGAGAGACAATCCGTCCCAGCGGCTCGTCCGCGACGGGGCTTCCTCGGTGAGGCGCAGCGATGAAAATGGCCCGGCGCACAAACGGCACAGGATGGAAGATCAAGATGTCCTTGAGGAACTTCCGCGTTTCGGGCGATGCGCGAAGCCGGTCGTAGGGAACATTCAAGACCGCATTCCAGAGGGTCAGACCCGACTCCGAGATCATGATCCGCGTCAGGTTCGCTCCCATGCTATGACCGACCAGCACCATGTGATGAAACGCCGGGTCGTCGCCGAACTTTGACTCCGCGTCGTACAAGACCCGACGGAATGTGAAGGCTGAGGTCGGGATCGGCCGACCGGTCGGATAGGCGAACATCAGGAGCTGGTAACGTGCCGTGATCGCCGGATCATTATTGAGATCATTAAATGTCTGAATGAACGCGGCGGGGTTCGAAGAGAGACCGTGACTGAACACCACGGGGATCTTCCCACGCTGATAAGGCTGGGGACTGTACAGGCCGGGTTCGAGCCCTTTCTGAAAACTCGAGAGAAACAGTCCCGAGAAGGTCGCCGCCGAAAGCACCGATTGCGATCCTTGGACGGCCAGGGGGGTCGTCCTGTCAAAGCCAATCTTCAACGTCCGGCTTCCGGCCTGCACGGCCCGCGTCTGTTGGGGATCATGGAACACAAGCGTGAGGGGCGAGGAACGCCAGGTTCCGTTTTCCAAGACCCCTTGCGGAACCGCCACGACCGTCGCGCCGACATGTTGATTGGACGGGAGGAACGATTCGTCAAGCGTTTTCGGATGTTTGCGGTCGTTGGTCCGGAAGGCGACGACAGGGACTCCCATGCCGATCCCCTCATAGGTGTTGCGCATTCCACGAACATGGATGTCGTCCGCCACGTCGACCGAAGTCAATCGGGACGGATCGACCGAAGGCGCGCCCGACGTCGTGAGGATACCCGCGACGGCCAGCATCTCGTTCCACGACGCACCCTCTCGGCGTCTCGCGTCATTCGAGAGCCGCAACAGATTCGCGACGGCGTCGTTGTGGAGGTCCACGGCGACGTTTAGACAGTCTGTCCTTGGATCGCTGACCGCGATTGCGGCGGCAGCCGCGGCATTGCGAAAGGCGTCGAGGGCCTTTTGGGGGTCTTGGCGCCGGCAACCTGACCCGACACGATACCAGAGTTCGGCCAGGGCGAGTGCGCCGTCCGGCTCCGTTCCGGGACGAGCCTGAAGCACGGCCTCAAGCTGCAACGCTGAGGCTTCAGGATGAATCCCTCCGAGGTGCCAGCGCGCTAGTACGCCTTGGGTTGCCTTGCTGAAGGTCAGCCCCGACTTCAGGCGATCCACCTGACGCCGGACCCCATTGCGCACGACGGCATCGCGGGTTTGAACCCCCCGGCAGCCGATGGCCCCGACCATCGCGACGAACAGGATTGCCCCGATCCGCCACACAACCCGATTCCGGATTGATGGACCGAAGGACGTGCGTGCGACCTTCATTTCGCATCCAATTATGGATAAAATGTGCGCGATTCAAGGAGTTTCCATATCGGAGCAACTTGTCAGTTATCGGGAAGATTTGTCGCGAACTTGAGAAAAAATTGAGTCCGCCGATGGTTTTCTCGGCACCGGTGGTTCTCGTTCACGAAAGGGACCGAGAAGCCAGCCATTGCGGTAATCGGGCCGATGATCGGCGCGCGTACCTTTCACTTACCGGCTTTGGGCCGACTCTTCAGGGTTTCGGACGTTGTGCCGATCGGTCGTGGGTCAACGATCGCGGCGGCCGAAGCCCGCAGCAACTGCCGGTTAGGCCGACTTCGGCTACACTTGCGTGCCACTGGTCGTACCCGCAATAGTGTCCGGGATTCTTCGGACCGAAGCCTTTTTCGAGCTCGATTTGCGCTCTTGTCGTTACGGGACCATTTTCCGGTTCGCTCCCTTATAAAACCAGCGCAACCGCCGCGCATGCGGCGGCGCGACCTCGTCCCGTGCCCGTGGACTGGCCTGAATCGCTTACTCGGGTTTTTCGGCACGCTTCCGCGCCACACGGTCACGCTGCATCCTGCACTGATGCTCGCGTTCGCGAAGGATCGGCAGAATCTCCTCCAGCGACGCCGAGCCGTTCACCACCATTCCCATCATCACAAATAAATACTACCCTCGCAAGAAACAGGCCCAGCCAATCGGAGCCCCCCAGGTCGAGGACGCGGCGGAAGAACAGATCAACGCTGCTAAAGAACTTAGAGATCAACCTGAGTTGCGGTTAACGACGTAGCAGACCTGCCGCTGCTCCAGGGGCAGGCGGCTGTAGCCGCTCCAGCGGTCGCCGATGGCGATGCCCGCGATCGCCTCGCCCAGAAGCGCCTTCAGGCCCCGCGCCCCGCGATGCGCATGGATCACGAAGTAGGCCACCGAGGCGGTCGCCGCCGTCCAGAGCCAGCGGCGCGCACCGGCTTGGTTCCAGCCGGTCTCGTCGGCGTTCTTCACCGGGGCCTCACGCACCGCGTCGCAGACTTGGTCGTGCGCCACGGCCAAGCGCGGCGCTGGTCTGCGGCTCCAAGGGCCGCCCCACGGTGCCCAGCGACACCGGGACGTCGAAGGCCGCCTCGACGAACTCGACGACGGGGCCGCTTGCTCAGATGGAACCGGCCGCTAAGGTAACCCATTGTGGCCGTCAGGCGTGGGTCGATGACGTGGGCGCGGACCTCGGCGGGGATCGTGGCGTGGTTGACCAGGCCGCAGTTCGGGCAGGTGCGGGTTTGAGCCTGGTGTTCGGTGACGATCGCCGCCAGTTTGGGGAGTTCGGCGACCTGGTGCCAGGCGGTTTCGCGATCGTTGGGCCCTGGTTCGGTGGGCAAGGTCGTGTGACAGCCGGCACAACATGTCGACCGATGAGGGACGACCTGATGGACCCGCTCTGAAGGATACGGGTTAGTCAGGCCATGACAAGAGGTCAGGCACCCGGCAAAGCAAGATTGGTGCCGTCACAGAACAGAACAGTTACGAAGAATGCTAGAATGATTGAGGAGAGATTGACC
>JBDTIR010000716.1:0-1840 GCA_039936275.1 Isosphaeraceae bacterium
CGGGCGAGGCCCAGGCCCCAACGGCGGAGGCCGCCAGCACCCGTCCAAACTGTCGGCGAGTCGGCGGCGAGGCCGTCCCTTCAGGCGCGGAGGAGTTGTCGTGACTCATTGGGAAATCCTGGCTCCCGGTGGACCTTATGAAGACCGCTCGCCAACCGCGAGGAGCGATCGAATCAAAGGGTTGTTCTTCAGCATGGACCGACCGCTAGCCCATTGCAACCCCCGCGCGTCGCAACGGCCAACATCGGGACGACGAGATCCCCCGGCCAAACCGCCAAGTCAAAGACAAACCCCGACCGACATTGGTACGATTGGACCAACACCCGGCTGTTCTCATCCCGCTCTATTATCTTAAGTAATTGTTGATATCGCTACGATGAGCGGGTCGGCTGAGAACCTTTGATGATCGACTGAAAGCGGCCGTCCGCCATTTTTGGATCATTCGTCAGGCTCAATCTTCCAATCAAGGGCATGCGCAGCCAAGCATCAAGGGACCGAGGGGGACGACACGCGGTTGACTGGCGGAACCCAGATGGACGGCGTCGTTCGGCTGGTGGATGACTTGCTAGTCGAAGCCGGGCTTGAGACGACAATGATCGATTGCTCGTCGCGGGGCGAAGAAGAACCAAGGGTAAACTGGCGCGTCAATCCATCATCCGACGGAACTCGGCGAACAGATACTGGCTGTCGTGCGGACCTGCGGAGGCTTCGGGGTGGTACTGGACGGCGACGACGGGCAGGCGGGTGTGCCGTAAGCCTTCGAGAGTCTGGTCGTTGAGGTTGATGTGGCTCGCCTCGACGTCGGGCGGCAAGGTGGCCGGATCGACGGCGAAACCGTGATTCTGGGTCGTTATCTCGATCTTGCCGGTGCGCTGATTGCGCACGGGGTGATTGGCCCCTCGGTGGCCGAACTTGAGTTTGAAGGTCTTGGCGCCGAAGGCTTGACCCAGGAGTTGATGGCCCAGGCAGATGCCGAAGATCGGCAAGCCTCGGGCGTCGGCCCCCTTCTTGATCAAAACGCGCAGGTTCTGGACCGCCTCGCCGAGCGCGGAGGGATCGCCAGGACCGTTGGACAGAAAGACGCCGTCGGGTTCATAAGCCAGGACTTCGTCAGCCGAGAACGAGCCGGGGACGACCGTCACGCGGCAGCCGGTCTCGACCAGGTGGCGGGGGATGTTCCACTTCATGCCGAAGTCGATCGCCACGACGTGCGGGGTTCGGTCCTTGTTCTGGAACTCAGGCGCGGTGATCTGCTCGGCGAACGGAGTCGTGAAGCCGGACTCCCAGGGCTGTGCGCTGGTGGGCATGACCTCGCGAGTCAGGTCGCGGCCGACCAGGCCGGGGCTGGCTTTTGCCTTGGCCACAAGACGGGCGTCGTCAAGGTCGGTGGTCGAGAGGATGCCTTTCAAGGCTCCCCGCTCGCGGGTCAGGCGGACCAGGGCACGGGTGTCCACGTCCTCGATCCCGGGAATCCCGTTGGCGACGAGGTAGTCATTGAGCGTGCCGGTTGACCGGAAATTACTGGCGACCTGGCTCAATTCGCGAACGACGAACCCACGAACCCAGGCGCGCCGGCTTTCCGCGTCTTCGGCGTTGACGCCGTAGTTGCCGATCAATGGATAGGTCATCGCCACGATCTGGCCGTGGTACGATGGGTCCGTAAGGATTTCTTGATATCCGGTCATGCTCGTATTGAACACGACTTCACCGTCAACCTCGACGTGAGCGCCAAAGGCGCGTCCCGTGAGCACCGTCCCGTCTTCCAGCGCCAGTTTGGCCGTGCCCATGTCCGCCGCAGCACTCCCCCGACCAAGAACCTTCGGGGCGCGCCCCGCCGAAC
>JBDTIR010000717.1:0-3779 GCA_039936275.1 Isosphaeraceae bacterium
ACCACCGGTGCGCCGAGCGAACCCAACGACCGGTGCGCCGAGCGAACCCAACGACCGGTGCGCCGAGCGAACCCAACAACCGGCTCGCCCACTCTTCACGGGGAAGGTCAGTCAGACAACGTAAGGAGTTTGGGTCCAGCCATCCGGCGGCAGTTGACCGGAACGGGTTGATCGAACACACTTGACGTATCCGATCGAACGCATCGGCGGGCGGTTCTGGCCGTCCCGTTCCTTTCGTCCTCGACAATCCCCCCTCTTACAATTGACGACGGAGGCACAAGCATGGCGGCGGACACTCCTCGGGCAGAGACGGCAATTGAACCGTCTCGTCGGCGATGGCGATGGGGGTTATTCAGTGGGATTCCGATCGGGGCGATCGCGTTCGCGTGCTGGTGGTTGACCGACCCCCTGGAGCCTGCTTCGACCCTGGTTGCGTCGATCGCCGAACCGGCCTCACCGAACCCCGGGCCAACGCCCACGGAACCTGTCTCGCTGGAGTGGCCCCGGGATCGGATCGACGGCTTGGCGGCGAAGCGCCGGTTGCTCGACATCCTTCGCGCCGATCAAGAAACGCTCCGGAACGTTGAAGGGTATACCGCCCTATTTCATAAGCGAGAGCGGATTCGCGGCGTGCTGCGCAACGAAGAGACCCTGGAGATGAAGGTCCGTTGCCGGCCGTTCTCGGTCTACTTCAAGTTCCGCACGCCCGAGGCCGGCAAGGAGGTGGTCTACGCCGAAGGTCGGTACGACAACCATGTGATCGCCCACGGCGCGGGGTTCAGCCGCCTGCTGATTCCCCGCCTCAAGGTGGCACCGACGCATCCCTTGGCCCTGGCCGACAGCCGGCATCCCGTGACCGAGGCGGGACTGCACAAGCTGGTTGACAAGCTGGTCGCGTTCCGCGAACTGGACCTGATCGACGCCGAGGCCGTAACGATCCTGGACCAGTGGGCCGACGACGAGGGTCGCCCCTGGTTGCGGTCGATCCACACGCATCCGGTTCAAGAGCCCGAACGCCCGTTCGCAAAGGTCGAGGTCCTCTACCATCCCGAGACCAAGCTCCCCTGGCGGATCACCAGTTACGACTGGCCCAAAGCGGGCGATTCCGGCGACTTAAACCTTGCCGAACAATACACTTACGACGATCTTCACCTCGGCGACTCCTTCTCGGACCTTGACTTTGACCCTGCCAATTCCGCGTATGCCTTCACGCGGTTCTGAAGCCGATGAAGACGGTTCCCGAGCGGCCGTCCCGGTTGCGTCCGGGACGGCCGTCTGGAATCTGGAATTCTGGAATCTGCAATCCTCCCGAGCCAGGCATTGAACCGGCTTCAAGGTTGTCCGAAATCCTTCGAGCGGGCAAGGCCGATCGCTACGACCGGCACGGGCGGCATGGCCGTCGCAATGGGGCGGGCCTTGGGGATTTCTGGCGAACAGCGGTGAGCCTGGCAGGGTGGGCGAGACGATATAACGGTCGGTCAAGCCCGCCTCGGAACCTCGGTAGGAGCCGAGAGGCCGGACGGGTCTGTTGTCCGCGGGATGGCGTCGTGGCCGTGATCGGGCCGCCTCGAACTTTCGAGGGCGGCTCGGGCAAATCGCGCCGGGTCGGCGGTTCAGACCGTTGGCTCGACTCGCCCAAGGAGGTACAGGAAGTGAACATTGTCACGACCCGCTTCGGAGTCGTCCAGGTCCAGGAGTCGGACTTGATCCGGATTCCAGATGGTCTGGTTGGGTTTCGAGGCTTCACGCAGTTCGTTCATCTGCCTGACCCGGAGGTAACGGGTCTGTCGTGGTTGCAGAGCGTGACCGCGGCGGAGTTGGCCTTCGGGCTGGTGCCGCCGCCATTGGCCGTGGGGGAGTACCGGATCGAGCTTCGACCGGGCGACCGCGCGGCCTTGGAGCTGGACGATGAGCGGTCCGCGCTGATTTATGTGATCCTGAACCGGGGCGATGGAGGGGGCCTGACGGTCAACCTTCAGGGGCCGCTGGTCTTCAACCCGGTGCGTCGGCTTGGCCGGCAACTGGTGCTGACGTCCAGCCGCTACGCAGTTCGGTTCCCGCTGGAAGGGACCGCCTCGGCCCCGACGCTGTTGCCCGTTCCCCAGGCGCTTCGCGCCACTGCTTGAGCATGAGGAGGGCGTTACCGGCCAGACGGCACCGGTGGCGTCCGACGTCAACTGCCCCGTCGTGGTCAACCGAGGCCCAGGTTCGCGTGATCAGGGACGGTCACGGGCCTCGCAGAGGTTGGCAGGAGGAAGGAGCCCGAACGATGCTGGTTCTGTCCCGACACCGCGACGAAAGTATCATCATTGGTGACGACATCGTCATCACCGTGGTGGACATCCGGGGCGATAAGGTTCGATTGGGGATCGCGGCCCCTGTCGAGATCTCCGTACACCGTCAAGAGGTGTACGAGGCCATTCAACGCGAGAACCGGCAGGCGAGTCGCCTGGACCCCCAGGATGCCCGCCAGCTCGAACACCTCAGCCCTCCGGTCCGACGCGACTTACGTCGCCCACGGTCCGAAGGTGCCTGACGCCTCGCCCATTTTTTGGTTTTGAATGGTGGGGGGACGGTCCCCGTTCCCCCTCGCCCACGTATTTTGCCAACCCGCAGCCGGTCGGTCGGTCACATTCGGTTCCAACCCGAACGTGACCAACCGGCCTCTTTTTTGCGCGCAAAACAGACCAAAACAAGTAAACAACACCGAAAACCAAACGTTCGTACCGAGAGTAAGACTTCGACGCCGGTCTCAGTCCAGCTCCAGCAAGATCGGTTCCTCGTCGGAATCGTCCAGCCAGAGGTCGTCGTCGCTGATGACCATCGGCTCGGAGTCAATGGGGTCCGCCTGTCTGTAGGGCTCTCCAGAGGCCGCATTGCCGGCGGGGGTAGGAGCGACAAAGTCAGCAGGCGCTGCTGCCGGAGTCTGGCGGGCCACGAGTGCTTCCTCAGAGGGGCTGCGCGCGTCATCGGGGCCCAGGTAGATTCGGAACTTGTATTTCCCCAGGGTCAAACGATCGTTCGGCAAGAGCGCCGCCCAGAACACCTTCTGGCCGTTGACCTTGGTGCCGTTGGTGCTGGCCAGGTCGCGCACCATCAACAGGCCGTCGGTTCGGACCACGAGGCAATGCCGCTTTGACAAGCTCGGGTGATCCACGCGCACGTCGCAGAACTCTCGACGTCCGACAATCGTCAAGTCCCTGCGGATCGGGATCGGTGGATCACCGTTTAAAGGGATCAATTCAGACTTCATAAACCTCACCGCGCACGATGTTCGACCGTTCGTCCTTTGTTCAATCTTAGCGGATAAATGCCTTCCCGGCAAGCCGGTGATTGCTTGCATGGCAATCGCGAATCCGGAAGGCTGGTCAAGGTTACGAAATCGGCCAACCCGGCGCAGCGATTCTTGAAACCGATCGGTTCGGGACCGGGTATCTCGATGCGAACGCCTTAAGAATGGACGATTTCCAGGGTTCCAACGTTGGGAGGCCCACGATGGGTCATTGTGTTTTGCTGGAGAAACGTTGGCTCGCCTTGACGCCGATCGGCCTGGCCTTGATGCTGGCCGTCGCGCCCAAGGCCCTGGCCAAACCACCAGAGGCGGCGCGCCTGGTCTCGGCCGACGCCTTGATTTACGCCGAGGTCCGCCATTCCGGTGCCTTGATCGACCGGGCAACCGACACGTCCATCCACAAACTGGTCGCCGCGATTCCCGGTTATGAACAAGCCCTGAAGTCTGACAAGCTCCGAGACGCCCGCGCCACGCTGGGCGATCTCGC
>JBDTIR010000718.1:0-1924 GCA_039936275.1 Isosphaeraceae bacterium
CTCGGGCCAGCCTTCGTAGCCGTCTCCAACCTTGGAATGGATGTTGGTGTATCCAAGGTCTTTGATGACCCCCGCCGCGCGCTCGCCGAGCACCTTGTGGATCTCGACCGAGTAGACGTCCTTGACCAGGCGAGACAGGATCGACGCCTGGTAGCCCGAACCGGTGCCAACCTCGTAGACCTTGTCGGTCGGCTTGGGATTGAGGGCCTCGGTCATGAAGGCGACGTCGTAGACCGGGGTGATCGTCTGCCCCTCGCCGATTGGCATCGACTCATCTTCATAAGCAAACCGGCGATACTCGGGCAAGACGTACCGATGTCGAGGGACCGTGCGGAAGGCGTCCAGGACCCGAGGGTCCTTGATCCCCCGCTCAACCAGATGGCGCTGGACCATCCGATCCCTGGCCACGGCGTCATGGTCTTTAGCCTCGGCGGTTGTCTTGGCCTTGGGTGCGTCGTCAGCCGCGGAGAGGCTCGCGGTCATGACGACCGTAAGGGCGAATGAAAAAAGTATACTTATGTGCATCGCGAGGCATGCCTCCTTTTTTGGCCGACGAGGGGGCGGGCGGCGATTCGCGTTTGAGACGGTGAGCCCGAGTATATCAGGTCCAGACGCCCGGCGCGGAGACGAATCACGCCAATCGCCCAAAGAAGCCGAGCGAATTCCCTGGCTTCCGGGGACGGATCGGGTATGATTGAAAGTGGCCTGGCATTCGTTGGTTCCTTTGATCCCGGGGCCCGTCATTCGATCAAATGAGATGCAGATATCATGCTCTGGAGCGTCGGCTTATGGCTGGGTTTACTGTGGTTCACGGCCCCTACCGCGCCCGCGACTGAGCCGCCGAGGTTCGAAGAAGTTACGCTCCAAGGCGAGGTGGTTGAACTGAGCGACGCTTTGCGGACCTTGGGATTACCGGCCGACCCCGGGCTGATCGCTGGACAGGTGGTACTTAACGGAAACGACGGGGCCTTGACCCCGATCCTGAGCGACGAGGCGAGCCGGGCTCTGTTCAAGGACCATCGGCTCCGCGATCGTCAGGCCGAACTCAAGGGGCGACTCTATGCAGGGCTGCCTTATCTTCAGGTAACATCGTTTCGGGTCGAACAGGACGGCAGACTCCAGACGCCCGAATACTATTGTGACGTCTGCGCGATTCAGGTCGGTTATCCCCAAATCTGTCCTTGCTGCCAGGGGGAAATGGTTCTCCGGATGAGACCAGACGCCCCTTGACAAACGCTGGAAACGGGCGGCAAGAGATCGCAAACGCCCCCTTTTGTCTCTTGTCCATTCATCGTCGGCGGCAAGACCCGCCAAACTTAAAAGGGGAGTGCAAGGCCGTTGATGACCTTCAACCTTGTACTGGGTGCGATCGCCGTCTTGGCCGTCGCCACCACGTTCTTCAGTGCGGCCTCCTTGCTCTGGGTCACTCGCAGGCGCCGCAATCTGCCCGAATTCACCCCGCCCGTCACCATCCTTAAACCCTTGAAAGGGATGGATGAAGGGCTCGAAGAGAACCTGCGCAGCTTCTTCAGGCTCGACTACCCCGTCTATCAGCTCCTCTTCGGCGTGTCCGATCCGAATGACCCGGCCGTCCCGGTCGTCGAGCGCCTCTTGGCCGAGTTTCCCAATCAGGACGCTCGCCTGATCGTCGGATATCCGCCCTTCGGCCTCAACCCGAAGGTCGAGAACCTGGCGGCCCTCCTGGTCCACCGGACGCATGAGACGATCCTGATCAGCGACTCGAACGTCCGGGTCCGCCCCGGCTACCTCCGCGAAACGGCCTGCTACCTGGCTGACCCCAGCGTCGGCCTGGTCACGAACCTGTTCGCAGGGGTGGGCGAGGCCCGGTTCGGCGCGGCCCTGGAGAACCTTCAGCTCAACGGCTTCATCGCCGGTGGCGTCGCCGCGGCGACGGTGACGGGCG
>JBDTIR010000719.1:0-1861 GCA_039936275.1 Isosphaeraceae bacterium
GCGGGCTTTGGGCCTCCCGGTCGCGAAGTCAACAATCAAAAGCGTCCGGGACGGACGCCCTATAGAAAAGGGGGTCCGTCCCGGACGTTGAAAGCCGCGGAGAGATGGGCAATCAGGGTAAGGGTGACTAGCGCAAGATCCGGTCGAGCAGGCGGCGGCCGGACTGGCGGAGCTTGGCGCGGTCTTCGGGGCGAACGATCGACCCGCCTTGGCGGCGGCCGGTCAGGGGGACGCCATCGACCGACAGGGCAACGCGGTCGAAGGTGCCGGTGATCCGCAGGTTCATCAGGTCGTTGAGCTTGATCGGCAGATCGTCGAGAAATCCTCTGGCCTCGGCGGGGAGGCGGGCGGTAAGCCCTTCGGCCCTGGCGGTGAGCCCTTCGGACTTGACCTGATAATCAAGCTGGCCGTCAAACGAGGTCCAGCCGGTAAGCATGATCGGCACCTGAGCCACCTGGATCGTGAGGTCCCGGGTCGAGACCCGGCTGTCCTTGATGGCAAACTGGCTGCGAACCGAGCCGACCCGACGTTCGGCGGGCAGAGGAAGGACCGCTGAGAGTTCGGAGAGAATTCGAGAGCTGTCCAGGCGGATCGGGTCGAGCGCAATCGACCCTTGACCGACCAGGGATCGGCGGATCTCGGCACCTCCAGCCCCTTGACCTCGAAGATAAAGGTTCAGGTCAAGCGTGCCGTCCAATGATTCGGTCCCTCGGCTCGAGAGGATCGGAACCAGGTAGCCCAAGGCATCCATGCCGACGCCCAGGGCGACGTCTTCGGCGCGGAACTGTCCCTCAAACGCCGGAGCGCCGCCGACCCGGTCGTAGGTGGCGCCGAGTTCGAACGGGCCGCCGTTGAGCTTGCCCTTGAGTTCGGCCAGCTCAACCCGCCCCCCTTGCTTGGTGCCGTGACCTTGAACGTCGTCAAAATCCAGCTTGGTGCCGCTGGAGTCGTCAATCAGGCGAACCGTCGCCTCGCTGAGCCGGAAGGTCAACGGCCCCGCCTCAGGGTGTACAGGGTCGGCCTTGGGCGCGACCGTCGGCGGGTTCGGGTCGCCCTGGAGCAGGTCGCCGAACTCGAAGCGGCCGTCGGCGAAGCGGTGGACCCGGAGGTCAACCCCCCTGGCCTCAACCAATCGGGGCTCCAGGTGTCCCGAGACCAGTTGCGCCAGGTTGACGTCAATCGAGAGCGACTCGACCTTCAGCCAGGGAGTCGTCTCGGCTTGGGGCGCGCTGATTTCCAGACCTTTGAGTCGGACGCCCCCGAGCAGGCTGAGTTTCAAATCGGCCAGTTTGACCGGCTGGCCCACGGCCTTCGCCAGCGCCTCGGTCACTCGGGTTCGGGCCCAAGTCATCGGGACCAGGGTCAAGACCAGGGCCCAGAGCGCCGGAGGGGCGATCAGCAAGGCCAGAGTCAAGAAGCGAACGCGGCGGGATTTGAGTAATTTCATGGCGAGACCCTCCTTGATCTCCCGTGAGCGTCGGTCCGAAGCGTGGCCTCGGGCACGAATCGGCCCGAGCCCCGCCCAAACGCGGCCGAACGATACCGCTTGGCCGTGAAACCGACAACCGCAAAAGTCCCAAAGGGATTCCCCGAGTGCCCCGTTGCGTCGCGACCGCAGGCCGCTTAGCCTTCACGATGAGCGACCCACGGCAAGACGGCGAGGGAGCCATTACCAACGATTGCGTTAAATTCCTTAGATTGGAGCGTGCCCTCATGATACGAATCATCACCCTGACGGGATTTCTGTTCTATGGAATTATGTTTACGAACAGTATCGCCGCATCCGGCAACGCTCCGGCTCTTGATGATCCAGCGGGGGCCGCGCGTTCGCCTGCCGACGTGTCGACGAACCGCGTGGCCC
>JBDTIR010000720.1:0-5935 GCA_039936275.1 Isosphaeraceae bacterium
TGGAAGCCCGGCAACGTCTTGATCACGGTGCCGAAACCCACTTCCGACGCCGTGTTGAAGATAGCGAGCAAGGCCCCCGCCGTCGCCAACTGGAACGAGCCGGTCAGCCGCCCTCGCAGGCGACGGACGTTCAAGGCCATGGTCGCGACGATCCCGGCAAGCAAGGCCAAGATCAATGACCAGGTTGCCGCCGACGCCTTGAGGCTGGCCTGGGGAAATTGCTGGTGCAGCGATTCCTCAGAATAGATATGAGCAATCGAGAGCGCCGTCCTGCTGAGAACAAAATTCAACACCAAAACAATCACCAGCGGCAACAAGGCCCAGACGAGCTTCGGTCCATCCGCTTCGGCCCTGGGCTCGGGTTCGTTCAAGTGGCCGACGCCGTACCCTTCCCCCGCGGCGACGGCTCGGGCGCGTCGATAACCGAGCCAGGCCAGGCCGCCGACCAGGACCATGGCCCCGCCGATGCTGCCGACGATGGGCGCGGCGTAGGCGTCCGTGCCGAAGTATCGGGTCGGGATCAGGTTCTGAAGCTGCGGCGACCCTGGCAGCGCATCCATCGTGAACGTGAACGCCCCGAGCGCGATCGCGCCCGGCAAGAGCCGCTTGGGAATCCCCGCCTCGCGAAACAAGACCGCGCCCAAAGGGTAGACCGCGAAGGCGACAACGAACAGCGAGACCCCGCCATAAGTCAAGACCCCGCAGGCCAGTACGACCGCCGGAATGGCTCGGCCTGGACCCAGGGCCCGAACGATTGCCGCGGCAATCGTTCCCGCCGCGCCGCTGGTTTCGATCAGTTTGCCGAACACCGCGCCAAGCAAAAAGATCGGGAAGAACGACCGGATATACTCGGCCGCTCCCGTCATGAACGGCTCGGTATACGTGGGCAACAACGGGCCTCCCGACAGCGCCACGGCCAGCAAGGCGCAAACCGGAGCGAAGACGATCACCGGCAACCCTCGGTAGGCGATCACCATCAACACACCCAAGGCCAGTGCGATCGCCCCGACGTCCAATCCCATTGAGGCTCCTTTATCTTAAAATGGGCAGGGGGCAGTAGGCAGGGGGTAGGGAAGAGACTCCGAGCTTCGCCACTCGTCACTGCTCACTACCGTCACAACTCATGACAAAGTTTCGTTACGCCCAACTTCCGTCACCGCCACCCTCTTTCTGCCCACTGCCTACTGCCTACTTCTGATGTCAATGCTTGTCATGCGCCTGGAACCAGGCCAGGGTCCGTCGGATGACGTCGGCGCGGTGGCGGGGTTGGCGGATGCCGTGGCCTTCGTTGGGATAAACAACCATCTGGGTATCCACGCCGGATGCCAGGAGCGCCCGGTGAAACATCAGGCCCATCGGCATCGGGCAACGGCGGTCCTCTCGGGAATTCAGGACCAGGGTTGGCGTTTTCACGCGGCTCGCGAACGTGAGCGGGCTGTGGTCTCTCAAGACGCGGGGCACCTCCCAGGGGCGACCGCCGAACTCCCACTCGACCCAACTCGGCAGGTCGCTCAAGGCCCACATCGCATCCAGGTCGGTCACGGCGTTCTGGGCCACGGCGGCCCGGAACCGGTTGGTCTGGCCGACCACCCAGGAGGTCATGTAGCCGCCGTAACTGACCCCGTAAATAAACTGCCGGTCGGGATCAACGCGACCACTCCGGATCAATTCATCAACCCCAGAAAGAATATCGCGCATGTCACCGCCGCCGAAGTCACCGCGGTCGGCGTCAATGAACGCCTGGCCATAGCCGGAACTACCTCGAAAATTGGGCGCGAGGACGGCGTATCCCGAGGCCGCGAGGATCTGCGCGTTGAAGCCGGAACCCCGACCGGTTCGACTGTGCGGGCCGCCGTGCGGTTCGACGACCAAGGCATAAGGAGGCCGAGCCACCGATTCAGGCGGGACGGTCAAGACCCCTTCAATCGTCAGGCCGTCAACTTCCCAGCGCACGACTTCCCATTTTGACATGAGACGATCTTTCAGGAACGCATTCATTGGGGGCGTCAGTTTCCGATGCCGGACCGACCGTCCCTGAAACGTCTTCAAAGGATCTTCAACATCTGGCGGGGGGTCCAAGGTCGTGCGTTCGCCGGTCTGAAGGTCAACGCGGGCCGTCAAGGAGTCCAGGCCGGCCTCTGCCGAATAGATCAAGAACCCATCGCCGTCCCAGCAGTCTTCCGGCAATGGGAACGACGGCGACGGGTGCGGCGGCTTCTCCGCCTCTGGACCGTGATGGTCAAACACGATACGGGTCGAAAGGCCGCCGTCATCCATGGAAATGATCGCGATATTGAAGACATCGCGATGAGACCCTTTGCGCGGGATGCTCAGGCAGGCGATCTTCCGGCCGTCGGGCGCGAACCTGGGCGAGACTTCGGGGCCGGGGCCGGTGGTCAAGGCTCGGAGCGCCCGGGTTTTCAGGTCGATCGCCCAGATATCATAGTTTTTATTGATGCTGTAGCGCACCGATTCTTGATCATCCGTCCGGTTGGCATGAACGACCAGGGTCTTGCCGTCGGGTGACCACTGGGGGTCGCCGTACCAGAAGTCGTCGTCGGTCAACCGCTCGATCCGTTTGGCCGCGTGCGACCCTGGTTCGCCCGATAGGTCGGCGACCCAGATCTGAGCGGGGCCGTAGCCGGTGTAACCTTCGCCGCCATCAGGTCGCACAACGTAGACGTCGGCCTCGCGTTCCTCAGCGGTGCGGGGGTCTTTGCCGTCGTCGGCGACGAACGCCAGGCGTCGGCCGTCTGGTGAGAACGAGAGCCTGCCGAAGAAGGTGTCATTGAAGACGCGGCCGTAGGGCTTTTCCGGCCCGGCCAGGGGGATGGCCTGCCCGCCGTCGGTTGGGATCAGCCAGAGGTCGGTTGCCGGATCGGATTCAGGGGGGACGGGAGGAGTCTGCCGCCAACCTTCGGGCCTGGGACGGGTCGAATGAAAGACGATCCAGCGGCCGTCCGGAGTGAAAATCGGGGAACGCGCATCGGGCTCATCCGGCTCTAACGAACGGGGCTTGGCATCGCCCTCCTTGTTCAGCCAGAGCGACGACCGATCGAGACGACTGCCCGGATCGATCCAGGTTCGGGCATAGGCCGCACTCTGTCCGTCGGGAGCGAGCCGAAGACCCTGCGCTCCTTCGTACAGGTAAAGGTCGTCGATGGTCAGGAGCGTTGGCTGCGCGTCGGGAGGTCCACCACGCGCCGGCTGGTCTCCCAACGTCGCGACCGCCAAGCAGAGCACGGCAGCCAAGGCCGGGGCGGTGATCCTGGTTCGCATCGCGTCCCTTTCCAAACGGTTCGAGATCGGATTCCGATCGGTCAAACGACTCGACGACGCCAACGGTAGCTTGATCGCGGCACCTTCGCAACGGTCCAGATTTCCGTATAAAGGACAACTGATCTAACTTCGGAACCCCGAATCGCGCGAAAAATCGTTGCCAATTCTTCGGAAACAAGGCCCTCCTTTGAGCCCTTCGGCCGTGGTATGGTAAGTCCCGATCGATCGTTGAGCGTGTGGTGACCTGGCTTGATCTGTGAACCCCGAGCCGCGACCAAAGAAGGGAATGAGGTGACGATGGGGAACGTGCTCAATCGCGGCGGCCTGCTCATTTTGCTGGCGTTGAGCGCCTTGTTGGCGGGCTGTTCGCGACGGGCGGACTACCCGAGCCGGCCGATTTCGTTGATCTGCCCATGGTCGGCGGGTGGCGGCACGGATCGGGTGTCTCGACAGGTTGCGGTGCTCCTGGAAGATGAGATCGGGGTTCCGGTCAACGTGATCAACGCCACGGGCGGTTCCGGGGTGACGGGACACACCCGAGGGGCCCTGGCCACGCCAGACGGCTACACCTTGACGATGATGACGGTCGAGCTGAACATGCTCCACTGGCGAGGCTTGACCAATATTAGCCGGCTCGACTTTGAGCCCTTGGTCCAGCTCAACCGAGACGACGCGGCCCTGTTCGTCAGGATCGACGCCCCCTGGAAATCACCCAAGGAGCTGGCGAAGGCGATCGCCGAGAGCCCACAACCCCTCAAAGCGTCGGGCACGGCGCAAGGAGGGATCTGGCATGTGAGCCTGGCCGGCTGGCTCGACGCCATCGGCTTGAAGGCCGACGACGTCACCTGGATCTCGATCAACGGCTCGGCCCCTTCGCTCCAGGAATTGATCTCCGGCGGCGTCCAGATGGTTTGCTGCTCATTGCCCGAGGCGCAGACGCTCTTGTCGGCGGGCGAGGTCCGCTGCCTTGGGGTGATGGCCGACGCACGAGTGCCCGGCTTCCTCGACGTGCCAACCTTCCGCGAACAAGGGGAGAACTGGTCGATCGGCGGCTGGCGAGGCTTGGCTCTCCCCTTGGGCGTTCCCGCCGAACGCTCCGCGAAGCTGACCGAAGCGCTTGAGCGCGTGGTCGCCAGCGACCCGTTTCGGAAGTTCATGGATTCCAATGGTTTCAATACGTCGATTCTTCCCCCCCAAGCGTTCGCCAAGGCGCTGGCCGAAGATGACGCGAGGTTTGAGGCGATCCTGACCGGCGACGCCTTCCGGACCGTGCGCAAGGCCCGATACGGCCCTTACGTCTTCCCCTGGATTCTGGCCGGAGCGATGGCCCTGACCCTGGTAACGATGCTGGTCAAAGGGGGCGTGCGTCGTCCAGTGGACGTAGAGTCGGTCACAGTCAAGGGCGCGACGCGGGTCGCCCTGGCGATCGGCTGGGTCCTGGCGTTTGTGTTTTTGATCGACGTGGTGGGCTACGTTTTGACAGCTTCGGGGTTGCTCCTGGCCTTGTTCCTGGCGCTTCGGGTGCGCCCGACCTTGGCGGTCCCCTTGGCGTTGGTGCTGGCCCCTTTGACATACCAGGTTTTCGCCGTTGCCTTGCGGGTGCCTTTGCCCGTGGGCTGGCTCGGCTGGTGAGGTGACGTTAGCCCATGGACCCCGCGATCGTTTCGGCGTTCAACCACGTCTTTCTTGATCCGACGCTCTGGCTCGTGGTCCTGGCCTCGGCCCTCTACGGAATTTTCATCGGCGCCGTGCCCGGCTTGACGGCCACGATGGCGATGGCATTGATGGTCCCCTTGACCTACTGGCTCGACCCGGTTCCCGCCCTGGCGGCGATCGTCACAATGGAGGCGTGCGCCATCTTCGCGGGGGACATCCCGTCGGCCTTGATGCGCATTCCGGGAACGCCCGCCTCGGCGGCTTATACCGAGGAAGCCTACAGCTTCACGAAACGGGGCCAGCCTGGCCGAGCGCTCAACGTGGGGCTGGTCTCCAGCGTTGTAGGGGGCCTCTTCGGCGCCTTGGTCTTGATCGTGCTGGGAAGCTCGCTCGCCAGGGCTGCCGCCTGGTTCAGCGCGGTTGAATACTTCTGGCTCTACATGCTCGGCCTGAGCTGCGCGGTGGTGATCGCGCAAGAGTCCATGGCGAAGGGGATCTTCGGCATGCTGGTGGGGCTCTTGGTCTCCACGGTCGGCCTGAGCGCGGTGCATGCGGAGGCGAGGTTCACCTTCGGACGTCCCGAACTGTTTCAAGGGGTCGACTTCATCCCGGCGATGATCGGGCTGTTCGGGCTCTCGGAAGTGCTCAAGAACCTCCTGGGGCTCGACTCGGTGCAAGAGGCGGTGGACGCGACGGCCGCGCCGGTTCGTTTGACCTGGCGAGGGCGGGCCTGGTCGATCTTTGCCGAACCTCTTCGGTTGATGTGGACGCGCCCCTGGGCGTCGATCCGTTCGGGCTTGATCGGCACGGGGATCGGCATTTTGCCAGGGGCCGGGGCCGACATCGCGAGCTGGGTCACGCTTGCCGTCACCCGTCGCACGCAGAAAGGACCGCCGATGGAAGAGCAAGCGGCCCTGGAACGACTTTGCGACGCCGGCAACGCCAACAACGCCGCGCTGGCCGGTGCCTGGATTCCGGCCTTGGTCTTCGGCATCCCCGG
>JBDTIR010000721.1:0-3712 GCA_039936275.1 Isosphaeraceae bacterium
CCGCCCTATACATTTGGAATCTGGAATCTTGGAATCTGGACTTTGCAATCCTCCTGAGGGGAAAGTCGGCATTCCGGAATCGCACGAAATTAAGACTCACGAAAGAGATCGATTCAAGATCAAGAGAGTCGACGGGGTCTTGTTGGCTTGGCTTAAGAATGGTATCTCTCTTGGTGATGTATCTCACTAGCCAAGGACGCCTCCAGTTGTGAAGGTTCTTTGGGCTTCAAGTCATTTTGCCGCCGCGATTTCGATCTTGGGCGGATTGCCATTCGGGGCCGAGACCAAAATGTGCGGGATCTGTGGCGCGGCCTGGACCGACGCGGGCCGGCGGCTGCCCGATGCGAGTTTGCAGGCGATGGTGGCCTGCCTGGAACATCGCGGTCCCGACGACTCGGGGACCTATCGAGACGACCATGCCGCGTTGGGGTTCCGTCGCCTGTCGATCGTCGATTTGCCTGGCGGCCATCAGCCCCTGTCCAACGAGGACGGCACCGTCCGGGTCGTCTTCAACGGCGAGATCTATAACTTCCCCGCCTTGAGACATCGCCTGGAAGCGCGCGGTCATGTGCTTCGATCGGCGGGAGACACCGAGGTCCTGGTCCACCTGTACGAGGACGAAGGGACGGCGATGTTCCCCCTGTTGCGGGGCATGTTCGCCCTGGCAATCTGGGACGCGGCTCGAAAAACCCTGGTCATGGCCCGCGACCGGCTCGGCCAGAAACCTTTGGTCTATCGGGCTGATGGATCAAGGCTAGTCTTTGCCAGCGAACTGAAATCACTGTTGACTTTGCCGACGTCTGAAATACCCAGACGTGTTGACCCGTTAGCACTGGACCGCTATCTGACTTATGGCTATATCAACCATCCCATGACGATCCTGGAGGGGGTCCACAAGCTGCCCCCGGGGCACGTCGCCACCTGGCGCGAGGGGCGGTTGACGGTCGAACCTTACTGGTCCCCTGACTGGAACGCCGAGATTGACCGATCGCCCGAGGAGGACGCCGATCGGCTGCGGGCGACCCTCTCCGAGGCCGTCGCCGAACAGATGGTGGCCGACGTCCCCCTGGGGGCCTTCCTGTCAGGCGGGGTTGATTCGACGATCATCGTCGGTCTGATGCAAAGGGCGTCGAATCGTCCCGTGAAGACGTTCTCGATCGGCTTTGACGACCCGAGCTTCGACGAGAGCCGGTACGCCGAGCTGGCGGCGCGAACTCTGGGTACGGAGCATCATACATTTATGGTCAAGGCGGAGGCGTGGGAGACCTTGCCGGCCCTGGCCTGGCAGTTTGACGAGCCGTTCGCCGACAGCAGCGCCTTGCCAACCTGGCAGGTCGCCCGCGAGACCCAGCGGCATGTCACCGTGGCCCTGACCGGCGACGCCGGCGACGAACTCTTTGGCGGCTACGACCGTTACCGGGCCTTGGCGTTGGCGGGGATGCTTGACCGTTTGCCGGCCTCGGCGCGGGCCTGGATCGGCGGCCCGTTGGCGCGGGCCTTGCCGGCGTCGGCGCGGGCAAAGACCCGGTTGCGGAGGGTTCGCAGGTTGCTGGAAGGGATCGGCGACGCCCCTGAGACCCGCTATCTGCGCTGGATCGGGCTGTTTGACGAGCCAGGCCGGGCCGCCCTGTACACAGAGGGGTTTCTCGATCACCTGATCGCGGCTGGTGATCGCCAGCCCGCCGAGGCTGACCCGGCTTCGGTGCTCGACCGTGCCTGGAGGCTGGCATCAAAGCGCGACCCCGTAACCAGGGCGATGGTTGCGGATCTGGTGACGTACCTGCCTGGCGATCTTCTGGTCAAGGTGGACCTGGCCAGCATGGCCCACGGCCTGGAGTGCCGGGGGCCGTTCCTGGATCATCGGGTCGTCGAGCTGGCCCTGGCCATGCCCTTGCGACGCAAGCTCAGGCTGCGCGGGGGACGATCGAAGGTCGTGCTCAAGCAAGCATTCGCTGATTTGATTCCCAAGGCCATCCGGACCCGTCCCAAGATGGGCTTCGGCGTGCCGATCGACCGCTGGTTTCGCGGCCCTTTGCAAGGGGAGCTACGTGCGGTCTTGCTCGACCCGGTGAGCCTGAACCGCAGCCTCTTCCGTCCCGAGGCCGTCACCACCTTGATCGACGAGCACACCAGCGGCCGTCGCGACCACGCCTATCGGCTCTGGGCCTTGCTGATGCTAGAATGGTGGTTCCGCAACCACGTCGATTCGGAGGCGTCGCATGGCCATGATCTTTCCGGGAATGGACCCGTATCTTGAGAACCCGCGGCTCTGGTCGGGGGTCCATAGCGCCCTGATCGTTTATCTCCGCGATCAACTGACCCCCCGACTGAGACCGCGCTACATCGCGGCGGTCGAGGAGCGCGTCTATGTGGAACACCCCCATCGAGAGATTATCCCTGACGTCTGGATCAAGCGAGAACGAGCCCGGTCGAGAGGTCACGCCTTGGCGGTCATGGACGCCGACGCGCCGGTCCTGGTCCAGGTTCCAGAGTTGGAGGTCCACGAGACGTATATCGCGATCCTGGACCGGGAGACGGGCGAGAACGTCGTGACGGTCATTGAGGTGGTCAGCCCGTCGAACAAGGTCGCGGGCCCCGGCCGGAGGTCATACCTCGCCAAGCAGCGGGAGGTGATTCAGAGCGAGGCGCACCTGATCGAGATCGATTTGCTTCGCACGGGGCCGCACGCCTTGGCCATCCCCGAGGACTCGGCGAAGCAACAGGGCCCCTATGATTATCTGATCTGCGTGAACCGCGCGGAGCAGGCGCGGGACGTGTTCGAACTCTACCCGCGCCGGCTTCGCGACCGCTTGCCCAAGGTGCGCGTCCCCTTGGCGGGCAACGACCCTGACGTGGCGATGGACGTGCAAGCCGTGCTGGTGCAGACCTATGAAGCGGGTTCCTATCGCGATCGGCTACGATACGATGCGCCTTGCAATCCGCCCTTGTCGCTCGAAGACCAGGCCTGGGCCGATCGCTTGATCCGCGAGGCGACCGGGGTTGTGGGGTGAGTCGGTTTGACGACCTTGGGATCAATACGAGTCGGCCGAAACGACCTCGCCGCCGGAGCGGGTGAGTAGCCTGGCGAAGATGCGGATCGGCAGCGTCGTCTTGATGAACCGAACTGAGCCGTCGCCCATGAGGGTGTTCGCGCCTCCGTTGTGGAAGGCGTAGTTCTCATTGTCATTCGTACAATTGGTGTGACAAGGGCCGGGCGACTTCAAGCCGTCCAGGGTGAAGCCGTGGGTCGTGTATCCTGAATCATAGTCGGCCCAGCCGCCGCCGATCCACTCGACATGGGTGTTGAAGTTCGCGACTGACCGGCCGCCGCTCAGGAACCGGGACGGCCTGGCGGCAATCTCACTGACCAGGAACGTATGAGAAAGGCCGTCAAGCACCTGCGCCTGATAGGTCACGTTGTCCGGATGGGTGGCGTCGACGTTCTGGAGCATTGAGAGCATCCCCGAAGTCCCTGGATCGACCAGGCCGGCCGTGACCAGGCCAGGCTCAACGCCGTTGTTGACCGCGTAGTCAGAGACCGCCAGACGCACGTTGACGTAGGTCCGGCCGGTGTTCGAGGCGTCACCGCTTTTGCCGTCGTCATCGTAGGTGTGAAACCGGTCAGGGCTGGCCGACGACGGGCAGAGGAAGGTGGGAACGACCGTGACGACGACCGTCGAGTTGGCCTCGTTGCGGAAGTCCCATTGAAGAT
>JBDTIR010000722.1:0-5350 GCA_039936275.1 Isosphaeraceae bacterium
GGTGGCGCGCTGCGGACGTGATGTGTCTTCGGTCTTGTGACGCCGCTTTCGGGGCCTTGGGTCTCGTTCAAACTCGTCGCGGTGGCCGTGATGAAGACGGCCCTGGTCGGGTTGGGGTTGACCAGGCCGTCGATCGCAATGTCCGCAACGCCGTTCAAGTCTGTCTGAACGTTCGAAAAGCCCAGGAAATACTGACCGTTGCCGAGGTTGGGCGTGGTGCTGGCGAAGACCTCGATCTGGTAAATGGTGGAGGCCCTGGCGTGGAGGGTTCCGGTCACCAGCGTGTTGCTGGTGGCGGTGTCTGTCGTCGCGGCAGTCAATATCGGGGCAGGCGTCCGGTCGTTGGCATGGTGGACCAGCGCGATCCCCAGCGCGCCGTTGCCGTAAATCGGGCCGCCGAGGATGCTGTTCTGGTTTCCTCGGCGAAATTCAACGCCGTTTTGGCGGTTGAAGGCAATGGTGTTTCGGTATCGAGGGACAGACGTTCCGACTGTTTGGCCGATCTCGACGTTCGAGGCGTCGGTGATGAAAACCCCGTCAAGGCCGTTGCCCGCGGGGCTGGCACCGTCGATCTGGGTGCCGATCAGACTGTTGACGATCCGGACGTTGCGGACGTTGCGGCCTTGGATCGACAGGCCGTTCCCCTGGTTGCCGGAAATCTGGTTCGCCGCTTCCAGGAACCCCAAGCCTTCGGGGATGCCGGCGACCGAGGGCTCAAACCCGCCGATGGAAACTCCCGAGGCCTTGCCGCTGATGGCGATGCCGTCCTTCCGGTTCGGCGCGGGGTTCCTGCCGTCGGTCGCCATGCCGATGACCGACTGGCTGATCTGAACGCCCCTGGCCGCTCCTCGAATTTCGATCCCGTTGCCGCCGTTCCCGGAGGTCTGGCAGGTGAGGATAATGGTGCTGAAGGCCGACGCGCCGAAGACCTTGCCGCCGCCGTTCGAGGTGACGAGAATCCCGTCGCCGTGGTTCCCGACCTGCGCGGAAGGATTAAATGCGGCGACGCCGCTAAAGGTGTTCACGGCAATGGTCCTTGAGGCCGATCCCGCGATCTCAAGACCGTGCTTGCCGTTGGCCGCGGTCACGTTGCCGAGCGGAATGTTCAAGCCGAAGATCGTTTGGTCGGACGTCCCGTTAATAAGGACCCCGTCGAGCCTGTTGCCTAGAGGGGTGCTGTTGTCCGCGCCCAGGCCGAAGAAGTTGGCATAGACCGTGGTCGAGTTGGAATTGTTGATCAGCAGGCCGTTCCCCCTGTTCCCGCTGATGACGTTGTAGAACACGAATGGGTTGTTTTGGTCTGGCGGGGTTGTGCCCAGTAGTGTGTTGTTGTCCGCGTCAATGATCGAGACGCCGTTGCCTCGGTTCCCCTTGGCGACGATGCCGGTGACGTCGGTCCCGATGAAGTTGCCTTCCAGCAGGTTGAACTGGGCGCTCTCGCCCCTGATCCGCACGCCGTCGCCGCCGTTGCCAGAAATGACGTTGCCCAACGGTGGACGAACAAAGACCGGGGCGGTCGTCCCGGTCGGAACCTGATCGGTGATGCGTCCAGGTGGATTGTTAGGCACGCCGTTGATGTTGAGCCCAACCTCGTCGCCGCCGATCGTGTTGAACGCGGACGTGACCAGAATCCCGTTGTGCGGGAAATTGCTGATCTGAAGGCCCTGGACCGTGGAGAAACCGCCCTGAAGCACCAGGCCATTGTCATGGCCTCGGAGCTTTGAGCCGTCCAGAGTGAGCATGAGCCCGGAGAGGTTGTCGAAGTTGGTCGCGGACGTGCCGTCGATGATCGCGACGTCGGTCAAGGCGGGCAAGGGCCTGGCTCCTGCCGCCCCCGCTCCCACATGGATCGTATGCGCCGTGGGGCTCAGACTGACGCCGCTGAAGTCAATGACGTCGGGGTTCGTCGACGTTCCCGTGTTCAGCGCGTTGGCCTGGTTGAGCACGTAACGGAGATCGCCCGAGAGGCCGGAACCGAGATTGTCGTCCCCCAGAGAGGTGACGGTGAAGGTCGAGAGCAGCACACGATCCTCGACCGCCTCGACCGAGAGGAGTCGCGCTCTGCGAACCCGCGACGAACCTCGTCCGCCGGGTCTCCTGCTCTGAGTTGACAACGATTTCCAAGGGTTCAACATGCTAATGCACTTCGTACGGTTCTTCACAAAGAGCCTCCGCGCAGTTCCCGTCGCCTGTTGGAAATCAATTCCCAACGCCCCAATGAAGTTGATCGTTCAACTCCAGGCGCGTTCAGAACACCCGTTGAAGCAAGATCGGTCGTGACTCAGGCGCCGAACCTGCGCCGGCTCCACAAGATGAGCAATCTTGCTACAGTGGATAGCATAGAGAAAAATTATCGGATAGAAAAGAGAGGAAGCTTTTTTGCGACCTCGCTCGTAACGACGCCTCGGGAACGGCCGTCAACGACGCACGCACCTTCGGCGATGAGCGGTGATCCGCGAGGAGTGAGCCGTCAAAGTTTTGGGCCGTTCGCTCTCGCGTCCCGCCGCCTTATGGGTTCACGATCGAAGGGCCTGGTTCGTGAGTCGGTTCCAGGTCTGGTGAGCCGGGCTTGAACGGGACCAGTTCCGGACGAGCGGCGTCATCGACGCCCCAAGCCTTGACGACGTCTCGGCCCGCCGCTTTCGCCAGGTACAAGGCCCGGTCGGCTTTGAAAAGAAGGTCGGCCGGCCCCTTGATTGACGGATCAGGGGTCGCGGCGACCCCGATGCTGGTTGTCAAGGTGATCACTGATCCGTGGCTGGGCAGGCGCAGGGCGCGGACTTCGGCTCGGTAGCGCTCAGCGACGGCAAACGCGCCGGCAAGGTCGCAATCCGGGGCGATCACCACGAATTCTTCGCCGCCGTAGCGGCCGACAAAGTCGCCGACGCGCACTGTGGCCCGCAGCGCCTTGGCCGCCAGGCGTAACGCCAGGTCCCCTTTCGCGTGGCCAAACCGATCATTGATGCGTTTGAAGTGGTCCAGGTCCGCGATCAAGACCCCCAAAGGGGTCCCCAGGCGCTGCGAGGTCGCCCACTCAGCCGCCAACCGCTCATCAAGTGCCAGGCGGTTGCCCAGGCCGGTCAAGCCGTCAATGTGGGCGCGGCGCTCCAGCAGGTCTTGCAGGTCCTTGGTTCGCAAGGCGGCCCGGACCCTCGCTCGTAACTCGATCGGGTCACAGGGTTTGGTGAGAAAGTCAACCGCTCCCAAGTCGAGGCCGCGCGCCTTGTCCAGGGTCGATGGGGTCGCCGACAAGAGGATGACCGGAATCGAGCTCGTCTCTGGATCTTGCTTCAAGATCTGGATCAAGTCGTATCCGCGAGATCCCGGCAAGGTCGCGTCCAGCAAGATCAAGTCGGGCTGGTGGACCCGGCACGCCTCGATCAGGTCCAGACCGCCAGAGCCTTCGATCAAGGCGACGTTCTCGAACTGAAGATAAGTCCGGAGCCGTTGCCGGCACGCGTCCGACTCCTCGATCAGAAGAATGCGACGGGGCGGCCCGGACTCAGGAAGAGCAGGATTCATAGATGTATCCGATGCCGGGAGGTCCGACCTTGGGGAATCGGTTCCGATCGGCTGTCCAGAACGGACTCACTCGCTTATTTCAAGAGTAGACTATTTCTAGGGGTTCGGGAACCGCCAATCCGTCCGGCGGCCTTTGATTCGAGACCCTTGAGAATACTTTAGACCAGGCATCACGGTCCGATGGCCTAAAATCGACCGTAATGAAGCGAAAACGATGAGAAAACGAGACGGCACTGATGCAAGCGACCATCGTTGGTGACATCGTGAAACTCCGAATCAACCCGGGGGGCGATCGGTCGCCGGGCCTCGGGCGTTGACGGTTTCCGGGGTGGCTTTTCGGTGATGTTCGGGACCGTTGTCTTTGGAAACAAAGACCAGGACGAACCAGGCCTAAAGGGCGATCGTATGTTAAACTTGGTCGATTCCAACGACCAGGCGGGGCGGATTTTGGCGTGGCGATCGCAATTCCAAAGTCGGATCGGTCGGCTCACCCCGTTTGGGAACTTTTTCCAGATTGGGAGCGTCAAAGAGGAAGTGGGTTTCGCAAGCGCGGGGCCGGTCACTTTGGGATCGGTCGTTCGTTGACGCGGATTGCTCGTCTCTGCTAGCGTGGTCCGACCCACTTCTGGACGGTCGCGTCTCGCGGTCGTCCGCCGCTCGTCCGGCACGGCTCTCTGTTTCTTGTTCTTGCCGCGTGTTCGCCTCGACGTGTCTTGTCTTGTCTCGTCTCGCTGCATTCGTTCGCGGGACTTTTGAACGGATAAAAGGAGCTTGATCGCAATGGCGAAGATCCAGGCCGTCTGGGCGATCGACATCGGGCAGGCCGCCCTGAAAGGGCTGAAGCTCGTGCCGGGCGAGTTGCCCGGTCAGGTGATCGCCGAAGCGTTCGATTACGTCGAGTTCCCCAAGATCCGCAGCCAGCCCGACGCTGATTCCGACGAATTGGTTCGCGAGGCGATGGTGACCTTCCTGGAGCGGAACGACCTGACCGGGTGCAAGATCGCCATCGGCGTCTCGGGTCAGGCCGGCCTGGTCAAGTTCATCAAGCTGCCGCCGGTCGAGAAGAAGCGCATCCCTGACATCGTCAAGTTCGAGGCCCGCCAGCAGATCCCCTTCGCCCTCGAAGAGGTCGTCTGGGACTATCAGGCCATCGGCGGCGACGACAAGGACAAAGACGACGATGACGACGGGTTCTCGATGGCCGAGGTCGGCCTCTTCGCCATGAAGCGCGACCAGATCCACCAGGCCATCCAGCCGTTCAAGGCCGCCGGCATTGAGGTGGACGTCGTCCAGATGGCCCCGATCGCCCTCTACAACTTCGCCGCGTTCGATCGACTCTCCCCCGCGGTCGAGATCGAGCCGACCGAGTCAGAGGACGAAGAAGAGGAAGAAGAACCCGAGGTCGAGGCCGAGGCCGAGGCCGAGATCGATGAGAACGATCCCAAGGCCAAAAAGGCCAAGGCCAAGGCCGATAAAGCCAAAGCCAAAGCTCAGGCCGATAAGGCCAAAGCCAAAGCCAAAACCAAGGCCGGTAAGGCCAAGGCGAAGACCAAGCCCAAGGTCGTGATCAAACCCAAGATCGACACCGAGGACCAAGGGTCGATCGTCTTGCTCGACATCGGCGCGGACAATACCGACCTGATTATTACCGACGGCGTGCGGATCTGGCAGCGCAATGTGCCGATCGGCGGCAACCACTTTACCCGCGCCTTGACCAAGGAGCTGAAGCTCACCTTCGCCAAGGCCGAACACCTGAAGCGCAACGCCACCAAGGCCCCCGACCCCCGCGCCGTCTTCACCGCGATGCGCGGTGTTTTCAATGACTTCT
>JBDTIR010000723.1:0-2380 GCA_039936275.1 Isosphaeraceae bacterium
AAGTAAAGTAAAATACAAGAATAAAACCTTTAATTTCACCTGCGCCATTTTCCGGATCCACCCCAAGACCCGCGAGTTTGAACTCTTCTGCCAAGGGACAAGCAACCCCTGGGGCATCGCTTTCAACCCCGACGGCGAGGCCTTCGCCAGCGCCTGCGTGATCGACCACCTCTGGCACCTGACCGAATCCGGCTACTATATTCGTCAAGGTGGCCCCTATCCGCCGTTCACCTGGCCGATCGGTTCCATTGTCGATCACAAGCATCAGAAAGCAGCGTACTGCGGACTTCACTATTTTGATAGCGACGCCTATCCAGCGCAATTCCGTGATCGCCTCTACATGGGCAATATCCACGGTAATTGCATCAATGTCGATACCCTTGACCGCCAAGGGTCCACCTACAAAGGCAAGGCCGCCCCTGACTTCTTGACCGCCAATGACGCCTGGTTCATGCCCGTCGTCCAGAAGACCGGCCCCGACGGTTGCTTATACATCCTTGACTGGTACGACCGCTATCATTGCTATCAAGACGCCCAGCGCGATCCCCACGGCGTCGACCGCCTCAAAGGCCGTCTCTACCGCATCCGTTACAAGGACACCCCCCGCCGCGTCTCGTTTGACTTGACCAAGGAAAACGATGACCAGCTTATTGACCGTCTCGCCAACCCGAACATCTACGACCGCGACATCGCCCAGCGCTTGCTCGTCGAGCGCAACAACGCCGCGACCCGAGCCAAGCTCGAAACCCTCGTGCTCGATGACGCCCGCCCGCGCAAGGCCCGCATGCATGCCCTCTGGACCTTGGTCAGCTCGGCTCCTTTGAAGCCCGAATTCCACGCCGCATTGCTCACCCACAAAGACCCCGTCTTCCGGGCCTGGGCTGTGCGAGCATCGGGAAACATGGAGAAGGTTGACCCTTCGATCCGCAAGACCATCACCGCGATGGCCAGTTCGGCCGACTACGATCGAAGCCCTGAAGTCTTGATCCAACTGGCCGTCGCCGCGCGCAAGGTCCAGGGGCTCGACGCCTTGGGCGTCTTGACCGACGTGCTCGATCGCTGCGGCAACGACCCGCTCATTCCCAGGGTCGTCTGGGAAAACCTGCATCCGTTGCTGGAGGACCGGGGCGACCTGTTCGTGCGCCGGATCGCCAAGATCAACTTGAAGGCAGCTCCGAATCTCGCCGCTTTGATGCCTCGGGTGGTTGATCGCCTGCTCGGCAGACGCAAGGCCGATCCCGACCCGATTGTCAACCTTCTGGCCGCGCTCGCCTCTGACCGTCACGCCAAGACCGGGATTGCCGAGCAGGCGTTTGAAGTCTTGACGACCAAGGTCCAGTCCGGCGAACTCTCCGGAGCGAAGCTCGACTCGTTGCGCGACGGCTTGCGACCGATCCTCAAGTCAATCCAGATCAGCCACCCGGGAACCCCCTTGGCCCTCGACGCCGCCTTGCTGGCCGCCTCCTGGGAAGACCCCGCCGGGACCAAGGTGGCGCACGCGACCCTGGCCTCAAGCAAGAGTCCCGAGCCCAAACGGCTTCAAGCCCTTGGCGCCTTGATCGCGGGCGACAACGATCAGGTGCTCGACGCCGCCGCTCGCGTCCTGGCCGACCGATCGGCCGGTTCAGCCGACTTCCGAGGCCGCGTCCTCGCCGCCCTCGGCCGCCTGGAACATCCCAGGGTCGCCGAAGTCGTTCTGGCCGAATATGCCTCCCTCGAACCCGCCTTGAAACCCAGGGTCATTGATCTGCTCACCCAGCGCTCTGCCTGGAGCAACGCCTTGCTTGACGCAATCGCCGCCAAGGACCTTCCCCCCGAGGTCTTGAACCTCAACCAGGTCCGCAAGCTGCTTCAGAGCAAGGACGCCGCTTTGGTCGAGCGCGTCAAAGAAACCTGGGGCACCGTTCGCGAAGGCCGCAACCCCGCCCGTGAAAAAGTTGTCGCCGAGATGCGCGACTACCTCCGCGTCACGCCTGGCGACCCTTACGCCGGGCAGGTCGTCTTTCAGAAACTCTGCGGCCAGTGCCACAAGATTTACGGCGAAGGCCAGGAGGTCGGCCCCGACCTGACCGGCGTCGGCCGCAGCGATTTCGACCAGCTTGTCACCAACATCTTTGACCCCAGCCAGGTGATCGGCTCAGCCTACCAGGCCACGACCGTCGTCACCCGTGACGGCCGCGTCCTCACCGGCCTGCTCGCCGAGGACAACCCCAAACGGGTCGTCCTCAAGGTCCAAGGCGGCAAGCAAGAAGTCGTCCCCCGCCCCGACGTCGAGGTGTTGAAGACCAGCGAGCTTTCCCTGATGCCCGAAGACGTCGAAACCCAGCTCACCCGCGCCGAGTGGGCCGACCTCTTCTCATTCCTCGAACTCGACAAACCC
>JBDTIR010000724.1:0-5844 GCA_039936275.1 Isosphaeraceae bacterium
TTCAAACTGGCGAAGAAGCTCTCCATCGGCGCATTGTCCCAGCAGTTCGCCCGACGGCTCATGCTGCAGGTAATCCCGTGCCCCGAGAGCAACCCGCGGTAATGCTCGCTAGCGTACTGGCTGCCCCGATCCGAGTGCGACACCAGGTCCTCCCCGGGCAGGCGACGCGCCACCGCCATCGCCAACGCATCGACCACCAGCCGGCTGTCGATCCGCTCGCTCATCGACCAGCCGACGATCTGCCGCGAATGAAGGTCTTCCACCACCGCCAGGTAGAGCCACCCCTCGCGAGTGGGGATGTAAGTGATGTCGGCCGTCCAGGTCTGGTTGGCTGCCGGTGGGTCGAACTGGCGATTGACGATGTTCTCGGCAACAGGGAGGCCATGGTTGGAGTCGGTCGTGCACCGGAACTTCCGCTTCGTCTTGGCCGCCACCCCGGCCTGGCTCATGAGCTTGGCCACGGTGTTGACGCTGCATGGGCGGCCCCGGGCGACCAACTCAGCGTGAATCCGCGGGCTGCCGTAGCGGGCCTTGACCTCCTGATGAATGGTCTTGATCTCGGCGACTATAATGGACCCCGAAAACTGGACCACCAGTTCAGCGACACTGGTGGTCCCGCAAAGGGGGTGAGATGGCGGGCAAACGGAAGGTTCATTCGGCGGCGTTCAAGACCCGGATCGCCCTGGCGGCGCTCAAGGGCGATCGCACTCTCAACGAACTGGCCAGCCACCGTGCCAAGTTGTACTGGCAATGCGGCCGACTCCAATGGTGCTGGGCCCATTTGAAGCGGGATTTCCAAACCTTAATTGACCATCCGGATCATCAGGTGAAGCGTCTGGGGCATGACTTGATGCGACCGACGAAGCGACTCTTCGGGGCTTGGGCTCGCGACCGCGACGGCACGATCGACCGGCCGAGGTTCCAGCGTGAGATGCAACCGATCCGCCAGGAGATCGAGTTGTTGCTGCTGCGCGGGGTGTTCAGCGGGAACCGCCGTCTGCACGGGATGTGTAAGGAGTTATACGAGCATCGCGAATGGCTGTGGGCCTTTGTTGATCACGATGGGATCGAGCCGACGAACAATGCCAGCGAGCGAGCGTTGCGGCACGGTGTGATCTGGCGCAAGCTCTCGTTCGGGACTCAAAGCGTTGCGGGGAGTCGGTTCGTAGCGAACATGCTGACGGTCATCGAAACCTGCCGCCAGCAAGACCGCCCGGTCTTCGAGTACCTTACCGCCGCGGTCGCCGCCCACTTCACACATGCCGACTGCCCGTCGCTCGTCCCCGACCCGTGAACGGTTACCCGGTAACGGACCTTGCCGGCCTGGTGATGGGTTTGCCGGATGACGCCGAAACCCCGGCGCTGAAGGTGTCGGAGATCCGGCGGACCTTCCCTTTCGTTGTCGCCTTGCCCATCGAGCCGGGTCGGTTCTCCCTGTTCGTTCTTGCGGGAATAGACCTGCACGCCATCGATCTTGCACAGTTTCGCTTCCTCGGCCATCGCGACCTCCTTTGATGTATCCGTCAACCCATCGGGGGAATCGTGGACACAAACGGGGCGAATTCCATGCCGATGTTGCTTCCATTGGCAAAGGGCCCGCTCAACCGGGTTCAAGGCGCTTCGACCGTCAACGGTTCGCGGCCTCAAGACGCACAGCCTCGCTCATTTCCTGGTCGAGCCGCTCGGCGAGCCTGGCGTCGAGGATGTTCGAGTGGTCCTTACCGGGCTGGACCTCAACGACCGCGTCGCTTCCGAGCGCCTTGAGGCTGTCTTTGAGCAGGGCGACCGCGCCTTCGAGGTAGAACGTATCAAGGTCTCCGGTGATGACGTGAAGCTTGCCGGCGAGCTTCGGGCCGAGCGTGGCCCAGTTCCGTTCCAGGACGAGGCGAATGTCGTGCGCCTCCCAGGTTTTGGCGACATCGAGATCGATCGCGCCGGTCTGGCGGTTCCAGAGCCGTTGAGCCTTGCCGTCGGGGCCGAGAGGGCTAAAGACGGCCTCGAAGGAGCGGAGCTGGCCGCCGTCGCCGATGACGTCTTCCATCCTGGAGAAGTCTTCATAGAAGAGGACCGGCTGGTTGCCTCGGCGAGCGATCGGCCGACGCTGGCCGTCGGCGTCTCGGAACATGTCGGTGCCCTGGGCGTACAGGTCGATGCGCTGGAAGTCTCGGAAATCGACCGGGTCGGGACTGGTGGACCAGACGCCGCCGAAGGTGTCCGGATACTGGACCTGAAGCCAGAGACTACTCCAACCGCCCGAGGAATGGCCGTTGAGCAGCCTGGCGGCGGGTCTTGAGAGCGCGGGAAAGGTGCGCTCGATGTGGGGGACCAACTCGCGAATCAGGGCCTCGCCTCTCGGGCCGTTGGTGGGCGAGTCGACGAAGACGTGGTGGCCGGTGCCGCAGTCGGGGTCGAGCACGACACGGATCAGGTCGCGGCCGAAGGCGAACCGAGGGTCGTTGGCGACCCGAAAGGCCATGTGGTGGTCGCCGCCGAACCCGGGGATGATGTAGAGCGTCGGCCGCTTCTGGTCTCGCTTCCCTTCGGGCAAGATCACTGCCGCTCGCTGGCGGATCGGCCGCTTGTGGAAGGCCGAGAGCAGTGGGCTGGGGATGTCCACAAGCTTGATCCGCTCGGTTTCCACGAACGGCCTGGGCGGGACGATCTTGTCCACCGTCAAGCGGACCCGGCCGCCGGTCTTGGGGTCGAGCCTGGCCGTCACGACAGGGCCATGAGCGTTCCCCTCGCCGTCGCCCAGGTTGTGGGTGTCGGGATTGAGGCGGACGACCGCCTGGACGCGGTAGGTTCCGGGCTCCAAGGTCTCGATCGGGCTGGGGAAGCCGGTCGCCTCGTTGCCGATCCTCAAGGGCTCACCGGGGGTCCAGTCTTTGGCGTCGATCGCAAAAAAGGGTTGCGGACGGAACCAGTCGGGGCCGAGTCGGGGCTCGCGCTCGCCGTCAGCCGGACCGAGCATCACATAGACCCTCGCCGAGACCGGTGCAGAGCGGACCTCGGGATCAAGAGTCACCTCAAACGTCAGCGGACTCCGCGAGGCGGACTGCGCGGCCCCCGCCGTCAGGAGCACGAGCAAGGCGACGAAGATTGACAGACGAGGACGGGCCGATCTTGACATGAATTTAAAATCCAAAAATGATTGTTTCTGTGATCTGAACTAGTGACGTTAAGGGCGCAAACCAGGTACCGGCAAGACGGGATATTCGGTCAGCAAGGTCTCGGTGGTCAAGGGGGCGATGGGCTGGAAGTGACGCGAGGCCAGTCGGGCGGAGCCGAGGCTACACTCCTTTTCCAATAGGTAGTAGCGATTATATTGGTCGATTGCCTGGTTGATGAGGGTGAAGTCCAGGCCCTTGAGGAACACGACCCAGCGGCGGTTGAACCGTTCCAGGCTGGCGGCCAGGTCTCGGGCGATGGTCCGTCGTCGGCGGTCAGGGGCGGGTTGGCTGGCCCAGAGCGGAACGTCAGCGCCGGTAAGCGGCCAGAGAGCGTCGATCGGGCCGTCGAACGACCAGAGCCAGGCGTCGGGACCAGTAACGGCTCCGGCCCACTGGCGGAGCCGGAGCCTGACCATCTCCAGCCGTTCATGCCGCTCACGTTGGCAACGATCGCGGAGGCGGGCCAGGCTGTATTCGAGCTCTTGCCCGCGTCTGGCGAAGGCGGGCGTGTCGAACATGCCGAGCAAGAGCCGCGTCTCGGCGTCGGCCACGTCCAGCGGGATAGCATCGTCGGGTGCGTCGTCCATTGGGGGGGCGTTAGCGGCTGGCCTTGGCGGCTGGTGGTTCAGGCGAAGTGGGATATTTGTTCAAACTGCGTCGATAATGCCAGCGCTGGCGATCCAGGCCGAGCTTGTCGGTGCGTTCGGTCCAGGCCTTGGCGGCTTTGGTCAAGGCGTCCTCAACCGATCCGGGGTCGTCGGTGCTCATGGACGCCTGGGCGCGATGTTGGCCCAGGTCGGTCAGGTAGTCTTCGGTTTGCGGAATGCGGAGGCCGGGGACTACCCGAGCGGCGGTCAAAGTTTCGCTGACGGCGTTTGACCAGCTTCGGGCGTCGAGCCCGGGGGAGAGGCGGCCTGGCGGTCCTTGTGCGATCTGTGAGGCTCGCACGGGCAGCATGGGCAAGGTCGGATCGGCCAGGAGGCGAGCGGAGGTCTCGGGACTGGTCAGGTACTTGAGGAAGTCAATCGCCGCGTCTCGCCTGCGTCCGGTAGCCGCGGCCGAGATGCCGGCCAACCAGCCGCCGCCGTGGGGCAGATAGCTCGGCCGGTTCGGTGGCGTGCTGGTGGTCCAGGTCTTCTGGTCGGGGTCATACAGTCGTTCCGAGCCCGGCAAGGCCGCCACGCCGACGGCGATCGGGGTTTCCGGGCTCGACCAGCTCGCCCAACGCTCGGCGCGGTCGATCAACAGGGCTACCTTGCCGGTACGGAACGCCTCGCGCGCCTGGATTGTGTGGAACTCGGCGGCCCCTTCGGGGCCGAGACTCGCCAGTCGCGAGAAGGCCCGAGCAGCTTCGACAAACGGCGGCAAGGTGATCCGAGGGGTCATCGTCTCGGCGTCGAAGAGGAAGGAATACTGGTCGGTCCGCAGACCAAGCGCCGCCGACCTGGCAAGGAAGATGTCGTTGCCAGCTCCCTCCTGAAACGTCAGGGCGATGCCCGCGCCCTCGTGGCCTTTGCCGTTCCAGTCGCGACCGTGGAAGAATCGGGCCAGGGCGTCGAGCCCTTCCCAGGTCGTCGGCGGTTCCAGGGTCAGGCCCGCTTGCTTGGCTGCCTGGCGGTTGGCTTCACGTTCGAAGGCATCACGGCGATAGACCAAAACCAGGGCCGAGCCGCCCAGGGGGAGGGCCATCCGGTCCTCGCCGTACCTGGTCACTTCGTCGCGGTAGGATTCGACCACGTCGCGGAACGCCAAGGGGTCAGGCGGCGCGGTTTCGGCATTCGCCTCGTCGTCGTTCTTGGATGCCGGGGGACGGACCACGGACTCGGGCAAGACGGCCAGGGCCTGAGCGTCGACCAGGTCGCCCAGACGATCGGCGGAGAAGAGCAAAACGTCGGTCTCACGAGCGGCCAAGGGTTCGACCGCCTTGGCGTTGACCGCGGCCTCGGCCCTCCGGCTCTCTTGCCATTCGCCGAGCAAAGGGATCACGATCTTGGCCAGGCTCGCATCGCCGACTGCCGCAATGGTGATCCGCTCTCCTTGAAACGGCCGCTCAGCGGTTCCAGGCGCGGTCGTGCCGCTCCAGGGGCCGCACCCGAGGTGCCCCAGGGCCGCAGTCAAAAGCAGTAACCCGGCCCCCTTGGAAACCCTCGCCATTCACGCCGTCCCTTCCAGATCAATAGAGATCAAACCTGTTCAATGGGCCCTTGGCGGGCGTGTTCAGGGTGCGATGATTCGCTGTCTTGGGCTACCCCCGTCCATGGTACGCCAGACCGTCGCGGTTGGTCAAACGGTTGCCGCCACGGAATTCGACTGTTGAGAATATATGTATGAACGTGAATTCAAATCGATCTTGTTAAGGACACTGTAGCAAGGAAACCGGGCTTGATGCCTTATGCGGCCTGCGCCGTGTGAAGGGATCGGGTTGTTTTAAAGCGGCCGTCTCCTTGGCGTTCCCGTTGCAAGTCCATCGCCAACCGCCCTTCAATCCCGTGGAGCGTTCGGACTCGGTACACCGTCTTCTGCATCTTCCGGTAACGTCGATTGCCTGGGCGCACGACAGGGATTGTCTTCTCGATCTCAGGCGGGTCGGCGGTAGATGCGGCGCCCGGTCGCCCCAGCTTCTCGTTCTTGCCAGTATCTTTCCATCGGCTCGGTCTCACTCAAATAATCGGCC
>JBDTIR010000725.1:0-6058 GCA_039936275.1 Isosphaeraceae bacterium
GGTGAGGCCGACGTGGACGAGTTCGGTGGCTTGCTCGCCAAGGACGTGGACGCCAAGAAGGGTGAGGTCGTCGGCGCGGAAGAGGAGCTTGAGGAAGCCGTGATCGTCGCCGATGATCTGGCCTCGGGGGTTGTCGGCGTAGCGGGCGCGGCCGACGACGTAGGGGACGCCTGATTGGGTCAAACTTTCCTCGGTCTCGCCGGCCATGGAACATTCGGGGATCGTGTAGATGCCGTAGGGCAAGATACGGGCGACTGACTTGTCATAAGGGAGCTGGAAGGCGTGGACCATCGCGACCCTCGCCTGCTCCATCGCCGTCGATGCCAGAGCGGGGAAGCCGACCACGTCCCCCGCGGCGTAAATGTGTGGGACGGCCGTCTGAAAATGCTCATCGACCGCGATCAGGCCCCGCTTGCCGGCAACCAGGCCGGCGCGGTCCAGGTCCAGGGCCTCCACATTGCCGTTGCGGCCCGAGGAAACCAGGATCGAATTGGTCTCGATTTCTTCGCCAGAGGCGAGCCGGACCTGGACCAAAGGCCCCTCGTCGCGCACCTCCGCAACGGTTTCCGACATCAAGACGCGAACCCCGACCGACTCCATCCTCGCGATCAAGGCGGTCGCGATTTCGAGGTCAAGGAAGCCCAGCAGGTGGTCGTTCTTCTCGATCAAGGTCACGCGAACACCCAGGGCCGCGAACACACAGGCGTATTCACAACCCACCACGCCGCCGCCGACGACGACCATCGTGGCGGGGACTTCGTGAAGATTGAGGACTTCATCAGAGTCATAAATCCGGATGTCTTCAAAGCTGTATCCAGGAGGGCGATGGGGCCTGGAACCGGTGGCGATCAGGATAACGTCGGCGTGAAGTTGGGTCGCGGGGCCGTCGGCCCCCTGGACGGCGACGGTATGGGGGTCAAGGAACGAGGCGGCGCCGGTGTGCAGCGCGATGCCGTGGCGCCCGAGGTTGTGGAGAATGCGGGCGCGCTCGCCGTCGCGGACGATTAGCTCACGGGCCATGAAGTCGCGAACGGTCACGGCCCCCTCGGCGCGTTGGAGCCGCAAACCTTCAAGCTGACGGTGGCGAAACCCGGAGAGGAACAGGGCCGTTTCACGCAAGGTCTTCGATGGTAAGGTGCCGGTGTTCGTCGCCGCGCCGCCGAGCACGGCCTGTTTCTCGATCAGGGCGACCCGCTTGCCGAAATAGGCTGCCTGCGCCGCCCCTTTTTCCCCTGCGGGACCGGAGCCGATGACGATCAGGTCGTAATGCTCAGGCCCCATTTTGAGAACCACTCCAAAAGCAGGATGAACCGCCCAAACGGTCCCAAAGATGCGAGCCAACACGGGGGGAACGCGGAGGTTCCCGCCAGCCCAAAGGATAATGCGCCGGCCTCCCTCGCGACAAGACAGGAGCGGCGCAGGACTCCGGCCACCTTGGACTCAGAATCCAAATTCCAGAATCGAGAGCGACACCCCCCAAGAGGGATCACGACAGTTTTTGAGGAGGAGCCCTGTTTTCTGGACGACGGATTTGGAGTACCATTGCTCAGTCGGATGGGCAACCTTTTTGAACCAAGGCCAGAGAGCGAGGCATTCAATCGTGGCCGAGCCAACGAAGTCGTCTGGCGATGGAATGTCGAGGATGACCACCGCGTTGGGTGAGGCGGAAGCAGCGGTCCAGGCCACCCTGGACGATTGGCAAAACGAAGACAAGGTCCGTAGACTCTGGGAAGGAGACGCCTCGCTCTGGTCCGGCCAGGACGAGGATCAATGGCTCGGCTGGCTCAACGTGGTCGCCGACCAGCGGACCAATCTTGACGCCCTCCGCACGATCGCCAAGGACGTCGCCCAGGCCGGATTCACCCACGCGCTCTTGCTGGGCATGGGCGGCTCAAGCCTCTGCCCTGAAGTCTTCAAACTGACCTTCGGCGCGATCAAGGGGCACCCCGAATTGTTCGTGCTCGATTCGACTGTGCCGGCGCAGGTCAAGACGGTCGAGCAGACGGTGGACCTGGCCAAAACCGTCTTCATCGTCTCGTCCAAGTCGGGCGGCACGACCGAGCCGAACGTCTTCCGCCAGTTTTTCCAGGCCAGGGCGCAGGAAGCCATCGGCCCCGGCGAACCGGCGGGCAAGAGGTTCATCGCCGTGACCGACCCCGGCACCAAGATGAACAAGATCGCCCTGGAGAACGGCTTCCGCCATATCGCCTTCGGCGTGCCGACGATCGGCGGGCGGTTCTCAGCCCTGTCGAACTTCGGCATGGTGCCGGCGGCCGTCATGGGGATCGACCTGGCGCACGTCCTCGACCGCGCCTCGGGGATGGTCGAATTGTGCGGCCCGGGGGTCTCGCCCGAAACCAACCCGGGGGTCCACCTGGGGGCGATCTTGGGCACCTTGGCCCGCGACCGTGGCCGAGACAAAGTCACGTTCGTCACCTCCCCGGGCGTCAGCGACCTGGGCGCCTGGCTGGAACAACTGATTGCCGAATCCACCGGTAAGCTGGGCAAAGGCTTGGTGCCGGTCAATGGCGAACGTCTCGGCAAGCCGGAGGTTTACGGCAAGGACCGCGTGTTCGTCTACGTCCGGCTCCACTCCAACCCCTCGGCCGAGCAAGACGCCGCCGTCAAGACCTTGGAGCAAGCCGGTCAGCCCGTTGTACGAATCGAACTCGACGACCCGGCCGACCTGGGCCGCGAGTTCTTCCGTTGGGAAGTCGCCACCGCCGTCGTGGGGTCGATTTTGGGGATCAACGCCTTCAATCAGCCCGACGTCGAGGTCAGCAAGATCAAGACCCGCGAGCTGTCCGAACAATACACCAAGACCGGCCAGGTTCCCAAGGAAACCCCGATCGCCGAGGGGGACGGCCTGAAACTGTTCACCGACGCCAAGAACCAAGGGGCCCTGTCCGGGTCGAGCGTCCTGGACTTGCTCAAAGCGCACCTGGGTCGGATTCAAGCTGGTGACTACTTCGCCATCAACGCCTACGTCGAGATGAACGCCGCGAATTCGGAGCCCTTGCAGGCGATCCGCCACGCCGTCCGAGACGCCAAAGGGGTGGCGACCACCTTGGGATTCGGCCCGCGCTTCCTGCACTCGACCGGCCAACTTCACAAAGGCGGGCCGAACACCGGGGTCTTCCTCCAGATCACCAGCGACGACGCCGAAGACCTGCCGATCCCCGGCGAAACCTACACGTTCGGCCTCCTGAAGCGGTTCCAGGCGCAAGGAGATTTCGACGTGCTCGCCGAGCGAGACCGACGCGCCTTGCGGGTCCACCTCGGCCCGGACGTCGCCGCCGGCCTGGCGACCTTGCGCGGTTTGATTGAACACGTATTAACCTGATTCACTGGAGAATATTCGACAATGCCCGTGACCATGACCACCAAGGCCGAGCTTGACCTCCGGTGCATCAACACCATCCGCACCCTGGCGATGGACGCCGTGCAGGCGGCGAATTCGGGCCATCCTGGCACGCCGATGGCCCTGGCGCCGGTGGCCTATGAACTCTGGCAAGAGGTCTTGCGGTTCGACCCCGACGACCCGATCTGGCCGAACCGCGATCGGTTCGTGCTGTCGATCGGGCATGCGTCGATGCTTTTGTACTCCCTCTTGCACCTGACCGGCGTCAAGTCGGTAAGCAAGGGGTACGAAGTCCTGGGCGCTCCTTCGGTGACCCTGGAGGACATCAAGCGGTTCCGCCAGCTTGACAGCAAGACCCCCGGCCACCCCGAATACCGCTGGACCTCGGGCGTCGAGACCACGACCGGGCCGTTGGGGCAAGGGGTGGCCACCAGCGTCGGCATGGCGATGGGCGGCAAACGGCTCGCCTCGCGGTACAACCGCCCCGAGTTCGACCTGTTTGACTTCAACGTCTACGCCCTCTGCGGCGACGGCGACATGATGGAAGGCATCACCGGTGAGGCCGCCAGCCTGGCCGGACACCTGAAACTGTCCAACCTCTGCTGGATCTATGACAGCAACCGAATCACCATCGAAGGCTCGACCGACCTGGCCTTCAGCGAAGACGTCGCCACCAGGTTCCTCGGCTACGGCTGGAACGTCACCCGAGTCGGCGACGCCAACGACCTGGCCATGCTGGCCCGCGCCTTCGAAACCTTCCATCAGGAACCGCGCCGGCCAACCTTGATCATCGTCGATAGCCATATCGGCTACGGTTCGTCCAAGCAAGATTCGAACACCGCGCACGGCGAACCCCTGGGCGAGAAGGTGATCGCCGAGTTCAAGCAGAGGTTCGGTCTCTCGCCCGAGAAGTTCCACGTTCCCGACGGGGTGTACGATCACTTCAAGCAAGGGATCGGCGCGCGCGGCAAAGGGCTGCGAGACGCCTGGTTCGCACGGATCGAGGAATATCGGCTCGAATATCCGAACCTGGCCGAGGAGCTGTACCGGATGCAGCACCGCCAGCTTCCCGAAGCTTGGGACCAAGACTTGCCGACCTTCCCAGCCGACGCCAAGGGGATGGCCGGCCGGGTCTCGTCGTCGAAGGTGCTCAACACGATCGCGACTCACGTCCCCTGGCTGATCGGCGGCTCGGCCGACCTGACCCCCTCAACCAAGACCAGGATCGACGCCAAGGACGCGGGCGACTTCGAGGCCGACCACTACGGCGGACGCAACCTGCACTTCGGCATCCGCGAACACGCCATGGCGGCCGTGCTCAACGGCCTGTCGCTGGTCAAGGTCCGGCCGTATGGCTCGGGCTTCTTGATCTTCAGCGATTATGCAAGGCCGGCAATCCGGCTCAGCGCCTTGATGGAACTGCCGACCATTCACGTCTTCACGCACGACTCAATCGGCGTCGGCGAGGACGGACCGACCCACCAGCCTGTCGAACAACTGGCCAGCCTGCGCGCGATTCCAGGCATGCGCACGATTCGGCCCGCCGACGCCAACGAGGTCGTCGAGGCCTGGAAAGTCATCATGCGACTGCAACATGAGCCGGCCTGCCTGATCCTGACCAGGCAAGACATTCCCACGCTCGACCGCTCAAAGTACAGCCCGGCCTCGGGCCTGGCCAAGGGGGCCTACATCCTGGCCGACGCTGACGACGGCAAGCCCGACGTCCTCTTGCTGGCCACCGGTAGCGAGGTTCATCTGTGCATCAACGCCTATGAACAACTCAAAGCCGAAGGGATCAAGGCCCGCGTCGTGAGCATGCCCTGCTGGGACCTGTTCGAGCACCAGGACCAAAGCTATCAAGACAGCGTCTTACCCCCTGAGATCACGGCAAGGGTCTCGGTCGAGCAAGCCTCCACCTTCGGCTGGGAGCGGTTCACCGGCCTGACCGGTGCCAAGATCGGCATGCACACCTTCGGCGCGTCCGCTCCCTTGAAGGAACTTCAGCGTAAGTTCGGATTCACCCCCGAATCAATCGTCGCCGCGGCCAAGGACCAGGTCGCAAAGGCCAAACAGAAGAAATGAATCCAACGGCCATCAGCCATTGGCACTTTGACCATCAACGCACCTTCAAAGAACGAGGCACCGAGACCCGTGACCGTCGCTGAACGAGCCCTCGATTATATTCATGACGGCCATGTGGTCGGCCTGGGAACCGGACGCACGGCGACCTTGTTTATCCAGGCCCTGGCTGAGCGCGTGAAGGCCGGCCTGGCGGTGCGCGGGGTCGCCAGCTCTCGGGCATCGGCCGACCTGGCGAGGCGGCTGGGCATTCCCTTGACCACGCTCGACGAGGTCGAGACAATCGACGTCACCGTGGACGGCGCGGACGAGGTCGATCCCCGGCTCAACCTCATCAAGGGGCGTGGTGGGGCCCTGGTCCGCGAAATGATCGTGGCGGCGTCGGCCAGGCAGTTCATCGTGGTCGTTGGCAAAGGCAAACTCGTACCCACCCTTGGGGGGCGCGGCGTGCTGCCGGTTGAGGTCGTGCCGTTCGCCCTGGGCTTCTGCCGACGTCGCTTGACCGAGATCGGCTGTCAGTCCGAACCCCGTCAAACCGGCGACGCTCTCTACCTGACCGACAACGGCAACCCGATCCTCGATTGCCGGATTGACGCGATCCCCGACCCCGAAGAACTC
>JBDTIR010000726.1:0-5221 GCA_039936275.1 Isosphaeraceae bacterium
GACGTGTACAATACAGGGACATAGGTGACGCGATAGCACGCAAACGATGCCGGCGAGTCAACAACCCGGGAGACGGCCACGCGTTGACCTTCTCTTGTTACCGGCGTCTTCCCTTGCTGTCACGCGACCGGACCCGCCAGTGGCTGGTCGAGGCGATCGACCAGGCCCGACATCGGATGGGGTTTGACCTCTGGGCCTATGTGATCATGCCTGAGCACGTCCATATCCTGGTTTGCCCTCGGAGGCCCGACTCCGAGATCTCTCCGATCCTCTGGCAGATCAAGCAGCCCGTCGGACGGTGTGCGATTGAATATCTCCGCGCCCACGTACCCGAATTCTTACCGAAATTGTCGGTCACTCGGGATGACGGAACTCAGGTGATTCGGTTCTGGCAGACCGGTGGAGGCTATGACCGAAACATCGTGCAGGAACGGACCCTCCTCCGAGTGATTGACTATATTCATCTGAATCCGGTACGACGTGGCCTGGTCGAACGACCCGAGCAATGGGCCTGGTCAAGTGCCGGATGGTACGCCGGACTCCATCCGGCCCCCCTGGAAATCGACCCGACGATCCCCCCTGAGATTGTCCGGTAATCACCCCAAACGGCACGGGTTCGGAGTACCGAACCACGTGGCACCCGGCATTCATGCACGAACCGTCAATTCGATCAAACTCTGGGTGCCATGAGTTTGGTGCTCCGAACCCATGAGTCCAACCGGTGGGCATCCCGGTTTCGTGACCGACGTTACGTGGAACCCAAACCCCGGCCACCCGTCACTCCGGCGGCACGGATCGGCTTCGAGCCGTGGGACTTCTCGGCGGTCGGCCCGCGCCCCGGTCGCCTCGTCTCAAGCTCAGAGCCGGAGTGACAGGAACGGCCGAGGTCCGATCGACCGTCTCTTCAAAAATCGCGATCGGTTTTCCGGCGATGACCGATCGCGTTAACCACGACGACCAGTCACTCATCACCCATGGCCCCCGGCGCGGACGGCCACAAGGTCCGATCAAGGTTTCGGCCTCCTCGATCAACGGCTCAAGAAGCAGAAGGCCCTCGATCGGGATCAGCGCCGGGGAAACCGATCAGATCGAGATTGCGTTCCACACGCTCGATCATATGCACGCACAAATAAGCGATTTCATCGGGGGTCCGGTGGTTCCTGAGGAACAGCCGAAAGGGGCCTGAGAAGACCGTATCCGGCGCGACCTCGGGAAGGACCCAATGATGATTCTCGTCATCCCAATGGCGTCCGAACGAGGCCATTTCCGCGTTCCACGAAAACTTCGTGTCCGGGTCGTCAAGAGCGCTCGCCGCGGCCTCAATGACCTTGCGTCGAATCTCGGTCTTGGTGACGCCCTCGATTCTGGAATAGACAGCCACGGTGTCCCAGATGACGGAGCGGATCGCATGATCGAGACCTTTGCGATTCGGGAGTTCATTATGATTTATAGCAATGGTTTTCCGCATTATTTAAAATATCCACAAGTCAATTCCGTAACTCGATTATGTTGAACCGCTTCATTTTGGATCCTCCCCGGGACCGCACGATTCCACAATAGAAAATCCGGCGTCGGTTGAGAAGGCGGGTAAAGCCGAAAATATGATCAGGCAATAGACATTTTAATCCTACAGTAGATATTTCTAGAAATCGCGGTAAATCTCGCGTCGATGACCGACAGCCACCACCACGACAATCAGGCGGTCGTCCTCGATCAGGTAGACAACCCGATAATCTCCGACGCGAATTCGGTAGAACCCTTCTTCGCCCTCAAGTTTCAAGGAGCCTGGAGGGCGGGGATCTCGGCCAAGGGCCATGATTTTGGCATCGACGTGGCGCAGCACGCTTTTGGAGAGGCTGGCGAGCCCACGCTCCGCGGCGCGGGTGAACTCAATCGTGTACCGCCTTGGCTCGGGCGGGTCGCTCGGTTGCGGACGGCCCTGCTTCCGGGACATCAGGCAGCCCCAATCTGCGGCGGACGTCCGCATAAGGAATGCGCTCGTCGGATTCGGCCAGGGCGGCGCGGGCGGCCTCCAGATCGGATCGGGTTTCGGACTCCTCGATCAACTGTTCGAGAAGGCGAAGGTCCTCAATCGGGATCAGCGCCGCGGCGTCTTTCTCCCGACGGTGGATGACGATTCGCTCCCCCTGGTATTCCGCTCGATTTAAAAGATCAGCAAGCGATTTGCGCAGCTCGACAACGTTGATTCGCTTCATACCGGCTCCTCCCAGGCCCCGCATGATTCCTTTGAGGTTGGAATTCAAGGGGTCTCGATTCTCAAGAGGCGTTCGCGGAGTTTCAAAGCCCTTCCGTTGCACCTTGACACAGCGGGCGCCGCACATCATGAGCATCAAGTTCATCATGGGCAGGAAGGCTCGGATCGGTCAAGCTTGACGCCCAAAGGCCAGGCGCAGCCGCATTGATATTATTATCTCTGATAAATCGGCAAGTAGCGGTATTCCACCGCAAGGGCGAGGGCGGCCATCGCGGTGCAGTAGGTGCGGCCGCCGGCGCGGTCGTTGCCGTCGCCGGAGAGCCAGGAGCCGTCGGGGTCTTGGTGGTCGAGAAGGATCGGGACGAGGGCGGAGTAGTAGGGGCGGAAGTAGCGGTCGCCGACCTGGAAGAGGGCCTGGGGGGCGTAGTAGACCTCGTAGAAGAAGTAGGGGGACGACCAGCGGGGGGGGTGCTTGAGCAGGTATTCGGCGCCGGCGCGGGCTTCGGGCGTGAGGTGTTCGCCGCAGATTTCCAGGGCGAGCGTGCCGGTGCCGGTGCGGGGGTTGTTGGGGCCGGAACCGGGCTGATAGCTGAAGCCGCCTTCACGCTTCACGGCGCAGAGTTTGAGGTAATTCACAGCGCTGTCGATGGCTTCGGCGGGCACGGCGCAGCCGGTGCTCTTGGCGGCGCGAAGGGCCATGACCTGCCAGCCGGTCACGCTGATATCGCTGTCAACGCTGTTGGGCTGATAGCGCCAGCCGCCGGTGTTGTCCTTGTTTTTCTGGACGGCTTGCGCCTTGAGGATCAGGTCAATCGCCCTGGACAGGGTGGCGCGGGCCTCGTTGGCAAGGGCGTCGTCGAGCGTCATGCCGATGACCTCGGCGACCATCAAGGTGCTGATGCCGTGGCAGTACATCGGGCCGTGGCTGCTGTTCGAGACTAAAAGGCCGTTGTCCTTCTGGTGCTTGAGGACGTAGCGCACGCCGCGCTCGACCGCCTCTCGGTATGGTCCGGGCTCTCCAGGGACGTGGCCACTCGCGAGAAAGGCCATCACCGCCAAGGACGTGACCGACGTCATCTCGCCGTAATGGCCAGACTCCCAGCCGCCGTCGTCCTTCTGGGTCTTTTTGAGAAAATCAAGCGCCCGCTTGACGGCGGCGTCGGCTTTGGGGTTGGAGGAGCTGACGGAGTCGTCGGGAATCGCTTGAGCCTGGACCGAGATTGCTGGGCACAAACAGATGCACGCAAGGGTCAAGACCAGCGGTGTAATGAGGCGGACTTTTGAAAGCGCGTTCACGGCTGTAATCCTCGATCGGAGTTCCCGGCGCGGTCGGCGGCGATCTCGCGGAAGTAGAGCTGGATCAGGCGAGCGTAGTCGTCGCGGTAACGGCCGCGAGACATCTGGAGGATCTCGGTGCGCAGGTGGCCGGGAAGCTCGCCCCAAGCTCGGCCGGTTTTGGAACGGACGAGGGCTTGCAGCTCGCCAAGGTCGGGCTCCCCAGTGGCGGCGGGGGTTCCGTTGGGATCAAGCGAGGCGGCTTGAGGCGGGCCGTTGGCGGCTTCCGACGGGGACGAAGGGCCGCGAGCCGCCCGGGCGGCGGCGCGGAGGTCTTCGGCGGCCTGGTGCATGGCGGTTGACGCGCCTTGAGCGGCCTGGCCATTCGGGTCGGACGCGCCAGCCCGTTCGAGCTGGCGACCCGCCTCGCGCTGGGCGGCTCGGGCCGAGGCGAGACGGCCGGGCGTGTTCTGGCCGTCGCCTTCACCCTCGGATTCGGGTTCGGCTTCGTGACCGGCGGGGCGATCGGCGCGGAGGGCGGAGGCGAGGTCGCCGGCCTGGCGGGCGGCGTTTTCGGCCAGGTCGGCGGCGCGGCGCTGGGCGGCGAGGGCGGCGTCGGGTTTGCCCTGAGCGAGGGCGGCGGCCCCTTGCCCCATTGCCTGTGGGGCCTGGTTTTGCAAGAGGTCGGCGGCAGCGTTGGCGGGCCCTTGACTGCGAGGGCTGAGGTCCTTGGTCTGGTCGCGAAGGTCGGCCAGGCGGCGACCGAGTTCGGCGGCCTGGTCGCGAAGCTGGTCCTGGGGGGCGATCCGCTCGGCCAGGAGCGATTGCAACCGCTCGCGAATCTGGCGTTCGCGACGAGCCAAAGCGCGAGCGGCCTCGGCTTGATTAGGACCGAGACCAAGAGCGGGGTCGTCCGGGACGGCGGCGGCGGGTTCGGCCTGTTCGGGCAAAACGGCGGCGAGGTGGTCGAGCGCCTCGGCGGCCTTGCGGGCCTGGTCGGCGGCTCGGGCGGGATCGGCCTGAGCCATCGCGTCGGAGGCCAGGCGCTGGGCCTGTCGAGCTTCGGTGCGTCGGCGATCGGCCTCCTTGCGTTGGTTGGGATTGGCCGGTTGCGGATTCGGCAAGACTCGGGCGGCTTCGGCCAGAGCATGCTGACGTTGAGCGAGTGGTTTCAGTTGTTCATTCAATTGAACTTGAGCCGTATCGGGATTCTTCTTTTGATCGGGTGCGTGGTCGCGAACGGCCTGGACGTCGTTGGCCAAGGCGCGTTGCGCTTCGGCAAGCTGGCGGGCCCGGGCCGGCGGTGGGGTTTTTGGTCCTGGTTCCGGTTGAGGTTCGGGGGCTGAGTTGTGGGCTTTGGCAAGCGCGTCGAGCGTGCGGGCGGCCTGATCTCGGGAGGCGGCCAGGGTGGCGGGGTCTGGGGGATGTTCACCCTTTTGCTCGTTGGGCTTGACGGCCTGGTCGGCGAGGGCGGCGGCTTGCTCGACTTGCTGGACGGCGTCAACGTGGGCCTGCCTTTGCACGTCATCGGGGAGCCGCTTGAGGTCGTTGGCGACGGCGCGTTGGGTCTGGGCTCGGGCGGCGGGATCGTGAGGGGCGTCGGGCTCATTCAAGGCGCGCTCGGCGCGGGCGAGGGCGGCGGCCTGCTCGGCGGGGGTCGCCTCGTCGGTCAGGCGGCGGACGAGGGCTTCGGCGGCTTCGGCGGCGGCCTTGATAGCGGACGCCGGGTCG
>JBDTIR010000727.1:0-6242 GCA_039936275.1 Isosphaeraceae bacterium
GACTTGGCCTGGCGCACCCGAACGAACTGCCCATCAATGCGCCGAACGAACCGCCCATCAATTGCGCCGAACGAACTGCCCATCAATTGCGCTGAACGAACTGCGGGCTGTCGCTAAACCGGCGACGAAGGTCGATAATCAAACGAGTTCGAGGAAAAAAAGGGGGGTTTCATGCGGTTGGCCGAACCGGCCTGGTTGATCTTGATGGTGCTGGGGGTGGTCCCTTGGCTCTGGGAATGGGCTCGGCCAAGGGTCGTCTGGCCCTCGCTCGACGGGTTCGCGCAAGCTCCTCGCGGCCTGGTGGTCAGACTGCGCCGGGTGCCGACCGCGTGCCGGGCCTTGGCGGTCGTCGCGTTGGCGGTTGCCCTGGCCAGGCCGCAGTCGATTGGCGGACAGACACGGATCAAGGGGCGGGGCGTGGCGATCGTCGCGGCAATCGACAACAGCGGCAGCATGAGGTTGGGCTATCGTGTTCCTGATTCATTGCCGATCACGCGACTTGATGCCGCCAAGCAAACCTTTGCCCAGTTCGTTCAAGGGCGGCCCAACGACCTGATCGGCCTGGCAACCTTCGCCAACTACGCCGACCTGTCGTGCCCACCCACGCTCGATCATCGGTTCGTCTTGGAGTCGGTCCAGACCCTGAAACCCGCCAGGCCGGGCGACGACGGCACGAACCTTGGTGAAGCGATCGCCGTGGCCTTGAAGGCGTTACGGCCGACGTCGCCCAAAAAAAAGGTGCTCATCCTGCTCACCGACGGCCGCAACCGTCCGGCCGTTCCAGACCCGATCGATCCGAACGAGATGGCCCGCCTGGCCAAGGACCTGGGCGTCACCCTGCACGCAATCGCCATCGGTCGAGGCGGCGGCCTTGATCGACCGGTCGAGTCCGTCACCGGCCTCCCCTTGCCGGCCGAAGACACCAGCCCCGACTTCGCCTTGCTCCAGACCCTCGCCGACCTCGGCGGCGGTCGCCTGTTCGCCGCCGACGACGCCCAGAGTCTCGCCCGGGTCTTCAAGACCATCGACCGACTCGAAACCAGCCCGGTGACCGGCACCATCCGAACCCGCTATCGTGAGGAGTTCCCCCCTTGGGTCGTCGGAGCGCTCGCCCTTCTGGTGCTCGACCGCCTCCTGTCCAGCGGCCGGCTCCGCCGACTCCCCTGAAGCGTGTCAAACTGGCCGATTTTTTCTGATCAACCACTCCTCCTTTTCCTGGAAATCCGTGTGACCTTCGCCCATCCGGCCCGTCTCTGGCTTCTGCTTGTCGCCGTGCCCTTGGCCCTCTGGGTCATCCGTGGACGTCGAAGGCGTCTGCGCGATTGGAAAACGTTAGGGCAAGGGGGGAAGCCGGGGAACGATGGAGCATGGGGCTGGATTGGAGGAATGGGGTTTTTGGTGCTGGCTCTGGCTCAGCCGCGTTGGGGATTACTGCCTGTCTCGCCTTTGCCTCCGGGTCAAGACGTGGTGATTGTGATCGACGTGAGCCGGAGCATGGGAGCCGAAGACGCCGTGCCAAACCGCTTGGGAGCGGCGGTCGACGCGGCCGAAGGATTGCTCGCGACCTTGGGACGCTCGCCAGGCGATCGAGCGGCGGTCGTCGCCTTCGCCGGCCGCGCGGTCGTGCGATGCCCCTTGACGGAAACCATTGGCGCCGCAAGCGATGTGTTGCGATCGCTTCGACCTGGAGAGGTTCAACCGGGCGGTACCGACCTGGGAGCAGCCCTGACGTCGGCGTTCGAGGTATTTGACCAGGAGCCACGCGCCGAGGGGCGAACCATCGTCTTGTTCTCCGATGGCGAAGACCACGCCGGGCGCTGGCAAAGAGCTTTGAATTCACTCAAAGGGGTCGTGGTCCACGCAGTGGCTCTCGGCGACGCCGACGAAGGGGCGAAGGTTCCGTCGGCCTCGGGCGAACCGATCACCTATCAAGGCCAGACCGTCGTCTCGCGCCGAACCGACGAGCCGCTGCGAACCATCGCCCAAGGGACCGGAGGGGCCTTTCTTCCCCTTGGGCTGGCTCGGGTCGATCTGGGGCGTTTGTACCGCGACCGGATCGCCCCGCTCGCCCGTCGCGAACGGATGCTGGCCAGGGTTCCCGAGCGAGCCGAACAGTATAGCCTGTTTGTCTTTATGGCGATGGTTTTGGGACTTGTCGGGTCGTGGCCGAGACCCTGGCGGCTCCCTTTGGCCGCCGCCCTGGTTCTGGTCGCGACGGCCGGCTCGGGACCGAACGTCGAGACAGCGGCCGACGCTGTGGCCGCCGGCAAGCTCGCTTATAACGCCGGCCAGTTTGACCGGGCCCTGGCCGCGTTTGAGCACGCCAGCCGCCTCGACCCTCGATCGGCCATTGCTCGTTATAATGCCGCCGCTACGCTCTACCAAGTCGGTCGCTACACCGAGGCCGCCGCCCTGTATCGCCAGGTTCGAGACCAGGCAGACCCGGGACTCCGGGCCAAGATCGATTATGCCCTGGGCAACACGATGCTCGCTCTGGGCAAAGCTTCGGCTGCGATCCGGCATTACGATGCCTGTCTTGCCGCCAAAGTTGCGGGACCGCCTTATGACGCCCTGCGCCGCGATGCCCGGATCAATCGCCAGTTCGCCGCCCGACATCGTCCACCTCGACCGCCGTCCGAACCAGACGAAGGACCGGGACGGCGTTCCCCAACGTCAACACCCCGGCCGGTGTCCCCCGACAAGCAATCCCAGTCCACCCCGTCACCGTCCGGGGCCGGTTCCCCCGCTCCAACCGATCCCGGTCAGGCGACGCCCCCTTCGCCCCCGGCCCCATCAGGCGCTGGACCCGATGCGCCGGACGTTGCCGAGTCTCCGGAGGCCAGGCTCGACGCCGCCCTGGCTCGCGTCGAACAAGCCCGCCGCCGTCGCCTACCTGAATCACCGCCCCCGCCGCCTAGCGACGAACATAAAGATTGGTGAACAACAGAATAATATCATTGTTTTGATTTACAAGTTTACTATGTATTTAAGTATTAATATCACGTTAATTAAAACGTTTATTGACTCATCAAATGAACTGGCGACCGCTGCGCGGTTCGCAGCCGTGATTTTGATGTTAACCACGTTCGGTCCTCTCTCGGTTCGGGCCGTTGAACCGATCCCGGCGCGGGTGAGTCTGGCGGAGGGCCTTTGGTATGTCGGCCAGGCGATTGACGTTCGAGTCGTCGCCGTCGCGGCTGGAGAGCGGCCAGAGGTCCGCCTGCCGAGCATCGAAGGGGCCGAGGTCCTGGTCGCTGGCGAGGGGTTCCGGCCGATCTCTTCGGGCGCCATCGGTGGGTTGATGACCGAAACAAACCAGTATGTTTATCAATTCTGGGTGATCCCCGGGCGGGTGGGCGTGTTGCGGATTCCGCCGTTTCGGCTCCAGTTGGGAACACGCTCGGGGGCGACCGAACTCAGGGCGATCGACGTCCGCGCCTTGCCGAGGTTGGGCCGAACATCGGCCTTTCTGGGAGGGGTTGGCGGGTTGTCGGTGAGCGCCGAGGCCATGCCGTCGACCTTGCGCGTCGGTCAGGAGTTTGAGTACCGGATCAGGCTCTCAGGGCCGGCGGCCCTGGGTTCGAACCGTCGGCCATTGCTCTCAGGGCTCGGACGGTCGGCGCTCGCGCCAAGAATCGAACCGCTTGACGATGAAGTCGTTCCTTCGCTGCCGGAGCGTGTGCTCCGCTGGCGAGTTCGCCCTTTGAACGGGGGTGAGGTCAAGCTTCCCGCCGTGCCCATCGCCCGGTTCGATCCCGGGAGCCAGCGCTATCTGACCCTCCTGGCGCCGTCGGTCCCGATCCGGGTCGTGGACGTGCCGACGCTCGACCCGGGTCGGCTGGAATACGCCGCCCCTTTGCCGCCGGAACGGCCGAAAATCGGGCTGCCCTTGGCGGGTGTTCTTGGCTTGATCGGAGTGATCGGGGCTTTGGCCCTGGCGTATCGCCGATCACGACGGCCCGACCCGAGACGCTTGGCCAGGCGACTGGCGGCCACCTTGGCGAAGCCCGAGAGCCTTGAAGACCTGGCCGGAACGATCACCAACGCCCTGGCGGAATACTTGCACCTGGCGGCGGGTCGGCCGCCTGGAGTCTTGACTCCCGATGAGGCAGGGCAATGGGTGGAAGCGGTCTCGGCCCGACCTGATCTGGGCAAGCACGCAGCCAAAATCATCGCCGAGTGCGACCGAGGGCGATTCGCCGGTCGTGGACCGATCGAGGGGCCGAGCGAAGGCTTGGCCTTGTTCCAGGAACTGGCGAAAGTGAAAGTCAAAAGGGGCGGGGCGGGGCGGGGGCCGTGAGAGGCACTCGGGATCGCGGAGTTTGTCGGGCGATCTCGGCGTGTGCCTCTCAAGTCACCATAAAAAAGACGTGTCGATCTGGTCTAAGCGTCGCTCAGCGTGCCGTGGCGAACGAGCGGGTTGAGGTTGTGTTCCAGAGTTCCCGGAAGGTCGAGGTTTTCGCTTCGCGGCGGATGGCTTCGAAACCGTTCAGTTCGAGTTTGGGGATCGACTTATTAATCAAGATCTCAATAGTTGTCAAGGGTTCGCCCTGGTCGGGGCCAACGAACGTGTAGGCCACGCCGTCCTTGCCCATGCGGCCGGTGCGTCCGATGCGGTGCAGGTAGTTTTCCGGATCGTCGGGGATGTCGAAGTTGACGACCAGGCCGATGTCGTTGACGTCGATGCCTCGTCCGACGACGTCGGTAGCGACCAGGACGGGAATGGCGCCGTCTCGGAAGCCTTTCATAACGCGGTTACGGGACGACTGGGGGAGGTCACCGTGGATGGTGCAAACCCCTTTGATGGTTCGTCCGAGCCGTTCGGCCAGCTTGTCGGCCCCGCGCTTGGTGCGGGTGAAGACGATGCACTGGCGGGGGCGGTCGCGCTGAAGCAGGTGGACCAAGAGGTCGTACTTGCGTTCGTGGTTGACCGGAACGTAGAACTGCTGGATCGACTCGACCGACGGCTCGTCTCGCGAGAGGTTCAGCTCGACCGGCTCGTACATGTACTTGCGGGCGATCATCCGGACTTCCGGGCTGATCGTCGCCGACAGCAGGAAGGTCTGGTGAGGGTCGGGCACTCGGCGGAGGATGCGTTCGATGTCGGGGCGGAAGCCGATGTCGAGCATGCGGTCGGCTTCGTCCAGTACGACATGGAAGATGTCGCCCAGGTAGAGCGTCCGGCGCTCGATGTGGTCAATAACGCGACCGGGGGTGCCGACGACGATGTCGACGCCACGGTGCAGGGCACGGAGCTGGCGATCGATCGGTTCGCCGCCATAGATGCCGCAGATGGCCACGTCCTGGCCTTCGGCGATACGTTGCATCTCGACGACGATCTGCTGGACGAGCTCACGGGTGGGGGCCAGGATGATGGCCTGGGGCCCTTGTCCGCGGGCTTCGAGCATCTCGATCAAGGGGATGGCGAAGGCTGCGGTCTTGCCGGTGCCGGTCTTGGCCTGCCCGATCACGTCCTGGCCGTCGAGGGCCTCGGGGATCATGGCGGCCTGGATCGGCGAAGGGGCGTGGTAGCCCATCTTCGACAGGGCCTTGAGCATGGGCCTGCCCAGGCCCAGGGTAGAGAACCCTGCTGTGAGCGGGGCCTCAACAACACGTTGGATCAAACAAACCTCCAGAGGTGGGAAAGGGGGGACGAATCAATGTTCGGGTGGAATGCCATGCGAACGGTATTCCAATTCCGATGGTATCAGTTTATCACATTCGCGTCAAAGTCAATACGACAACAACGCCAAAAACGTTCAAGTCGCCATCCCGGATTGACCGAAGGGGGTGCGTCCACCGATTCTGGCCGACCAGCCGAGAACGGCTGGGCCATACGAGCCGATGTGGGGCAGCCGCCCCCGGCTATCTCGGTCTTGCCAGAATTCGTTGGCGCACCCGCTGAAAGGGCGGACTTGAGGAATTCCAGGGGTAGCCGCTGGCAAGGTGGGCCGCCGCTTGCTAGGTTGCGAAGAGGCGCGCCCGCCGTGTCGGCCCTGTTGGCGCGTCTCCGTCACTCTGTTCTTTTGAGGAGCCAGAGCCATGCCCGAAGCGACCCCGGGGACCAACGATCTTCAACAAAAATACCGTCAATTTCTCGATTTGATGCCGTTGGCGATCGCCTTGGCGGGCCTGCCGCCCAGCGAAACAAGGCTGTTCAGCGAGGAGCAGGTCGAAGCGAGGGCCATCACGTTCAGGGCGGCTTACCGGGTGGCCAGGACGACTGCGAAGGAATGCCTGGG
>JBDTIR010000728.1:0-13923 GCA_039936275.1 Isosphaeraceae bacterium
CGCCTTCTTGCTGGCGAAGCTGGAATCCGAGGGCCTGACCTTCTCCCCGGAGGCCGACCGCCCCACCTTGATCCGACGCGCCTCGTTTGACCTCCGGGGCCTGCCGCCAACCCCTGAGGAGGTTGATGCGTTTGTCCTGGACGAAAGCCCGGACGCCTATGAACGCTTGATCGACCGCTTGCTCGCCTCTCCGGAATACGGCGAGCGCTGGGCGCGACACTGGATGGACGTCGCCGGCTACGCCGACAGTGACGGTGACATGCCCAAGGACGTCGTTCGTCCTTATGCTTATAAATATCGAGATTACTTGATTCGGTCTCTTGACGCCGACCGTCCCTGGGACGAGTTGATCCGCGAACAACTCGCGGGTGACGAGTTGTTGAAGCCGCCGTATCAAGACCTGTCACCTGAGGATCAGGACAAACTGATCGCCACCGGTTTCCTGCGCATGGCCGCAGACGGCTCGGCCGCTCCGGGCGACGAAGCCGTTCAGGTGCGCAATGACGTGCTGGCCGAGACGGTCAAAGTTGTCTCGTCGTCGTTCCTTGGTCTGACCGTCGGTTGCGCTCAGTGTCACACCCATCGCTACGATCCGATCTCGCACGAAGACTACCACCGCCTCCGCGCCTTGTTTGAACCGGCGTATGACCCAACGAACTGGCGGACCCCGACGCAGCGGCTCGTCTCACTCTGGACCAAGGCCGACCGCGACCACGCCAAGGAAGTGGACGCCGAGTTGCGCGAGATCGCCAAGGAACGCACAGAGCGGATGGACGAGCTGGTTTCCCAGGTCCTGGAACGTGAACTCGCCGCCGCCCCCGAGGAGCTGAGGACGCCTTTGCGCGAGGCTCGGGACGTGCCCGCCGCGAAGCGATCAACGGAACAGAAGTCACTCTTGAAGACATATCCCCGCGTCCTGGTCACGACCGGCAATGTTCGTCTCTATGACGGCAAAACCGCTACCGCCGTTACCAAGGAATTCGACGAGAAGACGGCCGCCGCCACGGCGAAAAAGCCCGCCGACAACTTCGTCCAGGCCCTGACCGAGACGCCCGGCAAGGTGCCGGTCACTCACCTTTTTTCCCGAGGAGACCCGAAGCAGCCGATGCAGATGGTCGCCCCTGGTGAATTGAGCCTGCTTGCCGATGTCATGGGAAGCCCCGAGATCCCCGCGAACGACCCAGGCTTGCCAACCACCGGCCGACGCCTGGCCTACGCCAAACACCTGACCAGCGGCAACCATCCGTTGGTGCCGAGAGTGCTGGTCAACCGGGCTTGGATGCACCACATGGGCCGGGGGATCGTCGCCACCCCTGCGGACTTTGGCGTTCTCGGCGATCGGCCAACCCATCCCGAACTGCTCGACTGGCTGGCTACCGAATTCATCCGGGAAGGCTGGCGGCTCAAACCTTTGCACCGCTTGATCATGACCTCGACCGCTTACCGACAGACCACCGTCCGTGATCCGAAGCTCGACGCGATCGACCCGGATAATAATCTGCTCGGCCGGATGTCGGTTCGACGCCTGGAGGCCGAGGCGATCCGGGATTCGATCCTGGCCGCAAGCGGTCGCCTGGATCGTGCTCGGTTTGGCCCACCGTTGCCAGTCGCGCTTGATGAATCCGGTCAGGTTCTCATCGGGATCGACACTCGCGACACCGCCGGCCGCCAGCGCGGCAAGCCCGGCTCGCTCGGCAACGCCGAGTTCCGCCGCAGCCTGTACGTCCAGGTCCGCCGCACGCTTCCTTTCAGCTTCACCGAGAGCTTTGACACCCCAACCCTCACTCCCAACTGCGACCGCCGCGTCAACTCGACCGGCGCTCCCCAGGCGTTGAGCCTGATGAACAACGAGTTCGTCGTCGAACAGTCCCTGGCGTTCGCCGATCGTGTGATCAAGACTTCTGGATCTGATCCCGAGGCCCGCGCCCGCCTCGCCTGGCAAATCGCCCTGGGGACCGATCCCAGCCCTGAGCAAACCGCGGGCGCCGTCCAGTTCCTGGCCGAACAAACCGACGACTTCGCCGCATCCGAGAAACCCGGCAAGCCCAAACCAGGAGCGAAGGGGTCAACGCCGCCCGACACGTCGACCAATCCCGACCGTTGGGCCCTCGCTACGTTCTGCCAGGCGCTCTTTGGATCAAACGAATTTTTGTATGTCGATTAATTAGTATGTAGGTCATCTACCCCGATCAAAGACGAGGCCGGATCATGACCCATAGGCCGCATTCGATCGCCAGCCGGCGGCACTTTCTCGCCCAGCAAGGGATGAGCCTGGGCGGCCTGGCCCTGGCCTGGATGCTCAACCGTGACGGCGCCTTCGCGGGGGACCTCCGCCAACCCCCCCTGGTCCAGCCGGTCTTTGACCTCACGCCCAAGGTTCCGCCGGCCCCTCCCAGGGCCCGCGCGATGATCTCCATGTTCATGCAAGGTGGACCGAGTCATCATGACTTGTTTGATCCCAAGCCTGAACTGGACCGGATGGACGGCAAGACCTTCACCGGCGAGATCAAGTACGACAACGCCGGTCAGGCCAGTTCGAAGCTCTTCGCCAGCCCCTGGGCGTTTCAGCCTCATGGACAGTGCGGCATGGAGTTGAGCGAACTCTTGCCCGGCCTGGGCGAGGTTGCCGACGACATCTGTCTGGTCCGCTCCATGCAAACCGGCGTGAACAATCACGGCCAGTCGATCAATGCCTTGAATACAGGGCGAACCATCGCGGGACGCCCCGTGGTCGGTTCCTGGCTGACCTACGCTCTTGGCTCGGAAAGCGACGAACTGCCCGCCTATTGCGTCCTCTCCGACCCTGGCGGCGTGCCGGTCTTGGGGGTGGACAACTGGTCAAGCGGCTGGCTCCCTTCGCTCTTTCAAGGGACCGTGATCCGGCCTCGCGAGCCCAGAATTCCCAACCTCGATGCACCTCTTCACCTTAAAGGGCGGGTGCAGGACCGTCAGCTTCGCTACCTCGAATCGCTGGACCGCGACCACTTCGCGGCCCACCCCGGGGAGAACGACCTCTCTGCCAGGATCGCCAGCTATGAACTGGCCGCCAGAATGCAGACGGCCGCCAAGGAGGCGCTCGACATCTCCAAAGAGAGCAGCGCAACTCGAACCATGTACGGCCTGGACAATCCCGAGACCGAGGAGTACGGCACCCGTTGCCTGATCGCCAGGCGACTCGTCGAGCGCGGGGTCCGCTTCGTTCAGGTCTGCACCGGCAACCAGAACTGGGACCATCACGGCGGGATCATCAAGTCACTGCCGAATATGTGCCGCAAGGTCGATCGCCCGTCGGCCGCTTTGGTGACGGACCTCAAACAGCGCGGGTTGCTTGATTCGACCGTCGTCAGTTGGGGCGGCGAGATGGGTCGCTTGCCCGTGGTCCAGAACGAGAAGAACGCCGGCCGCGACCACAACACTTACGGCTTCAGCGTCTGGCTGGCCGGGGGCGGCTTCCGCGCCGGTCACGTCCACGGGGCCACCGACGAGCTTGGCATCAAGGCGTCTGAAGACGTCGTGACCCATAGTGATTATCACGCGACACTGTTGAGCCTGTTTGGACTTGATTCTAAGTCACTTGTCTACCGACGTCCCAACGGAGACGCCTCATTGGTCGACGGTCAGGACGCTCGTATCGTGAGCGGATTGCTGGCATAATCGAACCGCCTTTTCTTGCGGGGTGCGCTTACCCCGCAAGAAAGGGCGTTGATCAGGCGATCAGCGGTTTGATGATCTTGGCGGGATAGACGTCGGTCAGGCGTTCGTCACGACCGTGGTGGGGGTAGCTGAGTTTCTGGGAGTCGAGCCCGAGTTGATGAAGGATCGTCGCGTGCAGGTCGGCCACGCTCGTGCGGTCGATGGTGGCTCGGTAGCCAAAGTCGTCGGTTGCTCCGTAAGTCTGTCCCCCTTTGATCCCGCCCCCGGCCAGCCAGACGCTGAAGCCGTAAGGGTGATGGTCGCGGCCGTCCTTGTTCTGGGCCCCGGGGGTCCTGCCGAACTCGCCGCCCCAGACGACCAGGGTCTCGTCAAGCAGGCCCCGCCGCTTGAGGTCGGTCAAGAGTCCCGCAATAGGCGCATCGGTCTGCTCACAGCAGCTTCGGGTTCCCGCGGTGTTGTTGGAGTGTGTATCCCAGGGCTGGCCCGCCATGAAGATTTGCACGAACCGCACCCCACGCTCGACGAGCCGCCTGGCCATCAAGCAGCGGGCCCCATAAGGCTTCGTGACCGGCCGATCGAGACCGTAGAGCCGCTGGGTCTCCGGGGTTTCCCGACTCAGGTCCAGGGCATCGGTCGCCGAAAGTTGCATCCGCGCGGCAAGCTCAAAGCTGGAGATCCGGGCGTCGAGTTCGCCTTCGCCGGGGTGGCGTTGCTTGTGTTCGGCGTTGAGTGAGCCGAGCAGGCGCAAGCGGGCCTGATCGACTTCCGGTGGGCGGTTCCCTTTGGGACGGAGATTCAGTACCGGCACGCCTTCGGAGCGGAACGGCGTCCCTTGATAGAGCGGCGGCAGCCAGCCGCTGGACCAGTTGCGGATGCCGTCAACGGGCAGCCCCCCGGGGTCTGGCAAGACCACGTAGGCGGGCAGGTTCTGATCCTCGGTGCCGAGCGCATACGTCACCCAGGCCCCGATGCCGGGTCGGCCCGAGACGATCAGGCCGGTATGCATCATCCAGAGCGCTTGCTCATGGTTGCGGTGCTCAGTATACATGGATCGCACCACCGCGATCTCGTCGGCGTGCTGAGCGATCTGAGGCAGGGTCTCGGCGAATTCGAGCCCCGATTGACCATATTGAGCGAACTTGTACGGACTCTTGAGCAGGTTGCCGGTCAGCTTTTCATCGTCGGCCACCTCGGCCGGAGGGCTTTTGCCGTCGAACCTGGCGAGCATTGGCTTGGGATCAAGCAAGTCCACATGACTCGGCCCGCCGTGCATGAAGAGCTGGATCACCGCCTTGGCGCGGGCCGGAAAGTGCGTCGGCTTGGGCAGGGCGTCATAAATCACCTGTCCGCCGCGAGCTTCGCCTAGCATTGAGGCCAGGGCGAGCCCGCCAAAGCCTCCACCCAGCCGCGCCAAGGCCTCCCGGCGGGTCGGCAAGTTCATCCCTTGAAACCGTGAAACTTGGCGTTCTGGCATCGGCCCGACCCCCAAGTGAATTCAGTCGATCAATTAATCAATGTACGCGAACTCGTTACTACCAAGAATCATCTGACAGATATCCGACAATGCGGCGCGTTGTCCGCGCCCGGCACGCTCGGCTTGTTCGGCCAGGTAAGCCTGGAACAAGGTCCGCTCGGCGTCGGTCGCCGGTCGGCCGAGCGCGACCCGGACGGCATGCCCTGTGGGGTCGTCCGGCGCCTCGCGCAAGACCCGATCGGCGAACGCGCCGGCCTGCGCATCCAGGAAGTCGCTATTCAAGAGCGTCAAGGCTTGAGACGAGACCGTGGACGCTGCGCGTCGGGTGCAGTTGGTTTCCATGACCGGCTGATCGAAGACTTGCAAGATGGTCAAGGGTTGGCTGCGGCGGACTTGCAGGTAGATCGACCTCCGCAACCCTTCAGGGCCATCCGGGGCGACCACTTCGCCGTCGGGTCGATGGACGACCGCCACTGGCGGCCCTCCCGGCTTGAGATTCAGGGTTCCGGCGACGGTCAAGATGGCGTCGCGCAAGACTTCGGCCTCGACCCTCCGGAACCGTTGCCGCCAGAGTAAACGGTTGTCGGGGTCGGCTTCATGAGCGAGGCTCTGTTGTTCTGGATCATCGTGACTGGACTGGCGGTAGGCGTCGGTGGTCATGATCAAGCGATGCATCGCCTTGACCGACCAGCCTTGCGCGACGAACTCGGTGGCCAGCCAATCGAGCAATTCAGGATGGCTGGGAGGCGCGCCTTTGATACCAAAGTTCTCGGGAGTGGCCACGATCCCCTCGCCAAAGTGCTGGAGCCAGAGGCGGTTGACCAGGACCCGAGCGGTCAAGGGGTGTTCGGGCTGGGTCAACCACTCGGCGAAGGCCCGACGCCTGCCAGTCGTGGGAGCGTCTTTGCCGGGCGAGGTCCATTGGAATGGCTCGGGAGCGGCCAAGGAGGGCAGGGCACCCGGTTCGACCAGAGGGCCTTTGACGAGGTAGTCGCCGCGTCTGAGGATCGGCGTTTCGGGCTCGCCTGGCAAATCATAAAAGGCCCGGATCTCGGCGAACGTGCGCCGAGTCGCCTGGTCGGCTGCGTTCGACGCCTGGAGCGCCTGCACGAGGTCTCGGTCGCGAGGCGATTCCTCGACCAACCGCTTCGCAAGGTCCGGGGCTGAGGGACGAAGCTCACCTTGGAACTTGCTGAAGAGGTAGCGTTGGACTTCGTTCTGTTTGTCGGGGGCGGTGGCGAATGTGGTCCGAACGTCCTCAAGGATCGGCGCGGGCAACGCCTCGAGCCGGTTGGCAAACCGACGCTCACCAAAGGATGCGGTAATGCTGTTGATGTCTTTCTGTCGGCGAGCGATGGATGCGTCAATCCGTGCGTTGTGTTCCTTGGCCTTCGCTTCCTGCGCCTCGGTGGCCTCAAATCGCCTTCGTTCCACCTGGGGGACCCATTGATCAGGGCGGTATCCACTCATGAACACTGACTGGAACCGGTAGTAATCCGCCTGGGTGATCGGGTCATACTTGTGCGTATGACAACGGGCGCATTGAAGCGTCACGCCAAGGACTGAGGACGCCACGATCTTCACTGTGTCGTCGAGCGTTTGGTAATAATATCCTTGCGCGTTCTTGATGTTCACGAAGTCGGGTCGGCTGGTGTCTGAGGCGCACCGCAAGAACCCCGTCGCCACCAGGGAATCGACGACCCGGGTCGAGAGTTCGCCGCCCGACTTGTAGGCGTCCCAGTATCCGGAAAACTCATCCCCGGCGATTTGCTCACGGAGGAAGCGGTCATAGGGGACGTTGTCGTTGAAGGACCGGACGACCCAATCCCGGTAGCGCCAGGCGGCGGATCGGACGTGATCGGCCGCGAGAATCCCTTCCGAATCGGCGTATCCGGCCAGGTCGAGCCAGATTCGTCCCCAGCGTTCGCCGTATTGAGGGCTCGCCAAGAGGCGATCAATCAACCGCTCATAGGCCCCCTCATTGGTATCGGCCAGGAATGCGTCGATCTCCGAAGGGGATGGAGGCAGACCCCAGAGGTCGAGTGTGGCGCGTCGGATCAAGGTCAAGCGATCCGAGAGGGGGGCGTAATCCAGTCCTTTTTCCGCGAGTTTGGCTTTGAGAAACGCATCGATCGGGTTCCTGGCCCCGGCGGGGTCGGCCAGCCGAGGAACTTCGGGCCGCCGAGGGGGCAGGAAGGCCCAGTGTGTTGGTTCGTCGTCGGAGGACTCGGCAGTCAGTGAATCAGAGGGGGCTCCGGCGGCAATCCAGCTTTTGATCGTGGCGATTTCGGCCTTGGACAGTTTCTCAGCCTTGCCTGGAGGCATCGCGCCTCCTTCGATCTGCTCGACAATGAAGCTTTCTTCGAGGTTCCCTTTCACCAAGGCGGGGCCGCTGTCTCCGCCTTCGATCATCGCCAAGGGGCTGCGCAGGCTGAGCCCGCCTTTTTTCTTGGTTACGCCGTGACACTTCAGGCAGTGCGATTTCAAGATCGGCAGGACGTCGCGCTCGAACTGAGGGGCTTCCCCGGGCGCGACCAATGGACCAGCCCCGAGGAGCACCGCCGCCGTCAAGATCATGGAAACCATTGTTGCAGGTTGCCCCTTTTCGTTTGCGGCGACGGTCATGCTGCCCACGTTCCGGAACGGCCAGATCGTGAACAATAATTGTTGCACTTCGGGGCGTTAATCGCAAGGCTCTGGCGTTGGCCTATCAATCTTCGGGTTTCGATTTGGGCTTCAAGACGGATTCCAGGAACAGGTAAATTTGCTCGTTGGATTGCGCCGTCGGCGAGTGTGCGGGCCTGTTGGTCATCGCCACCCGGTCTTCAACGCCCAGGAACCTGTTGACCGCGACAACATGGTTCAGGGCTTGCCAGCGTTTTGGCGTGTCCTCCGCGCCCCCGGAGACCAGGAACGGCCGGGGGGCCATCAGGGCTTGCAGTTCGTGGAGGTCGTGCCCGCTTTCGAATAATTGTTTATAAGCACCGAGGCGTGGACGTTCCTTTGAAATCAGGCCGGGTTTACGGGTCTGGTCAGGGTCCCAGCCCAGATACCAGGGTTCCCAGTAGTTGACGTTCCCTCTTGCTTCGTCAAAGGCGACCCCGGGATCAGACCAGACGCCGCAGGCGAACTTGTCGTACAAGCAGGCGGCGAACATCGCCCACTTGCCGCCGTAGGAGTGGCCCAACACCCCGACGCGCTTCGGATCGACCTCGGGGCGGCTCGCCAGGGCGTTGTAGGCGTTGGCGGCCACGTAAGCGAGGTAAGACAGGGGCTGGATTTTGATCTCGCTCTTGCCTGTGTCGATCACCCTGGGATCGAACCCGATCGACAAGGTGACGAAGCCGCGTCTGGCCAACTGCCAGGCAAAGTCGCGGCCTTCCTTCCCTCGACCGATCGCCGTCTCCGGCTCGTAAAACACAACCAAGGCCGCGGGGAAGGGCCCCTTGCCGTCGGGAACAAGCAGGTAGCCGTTGACCGTCCGGTCCGAAGCAACCGGAAGCCTGACCTGATGCTGCGTGACGTTTTCTCGACGTTCGGAGCCCAAAACCTCGATCTCGGGATGCTCGATCAACGTGGGCCAGGCTCCCATGGCGCTGTGCCAGGTCTTGAGGATCTCCTGTCGACGTTTTTGCCAGTCGGCGGCGTCGCGGACGGGCCGACCGTCATCGAATCGCAAAGGAGACGTATAAGGGCCAAGATCGTTGGCGAACCTGGCAGGAGGCTGGAACGCGGGAGCGATCGCCGCAGGAAGTCCGTTCCGGCCAACCCCTTGAGCCACGGGGCGCAAGGCACAATAGGCGTTTCCGAGCCGTTCGAGCTTCTCCGGACTCTTGGCCAGCCCGTCCCAGGAGTAAATCGTCAGGCCCGTCGCAGGAGGGCGCGAGCCGTGGTCAACGACCGTCTCGACCTGCTGGGCTGAGACCGGCAAGCCCCAATCGGAAAGCTGCACGATTGGCCAGATCTTGAGCCGATCGCCAGGTTTCCCCTCGATTCCCAGGTGTTTCCCGAGCCAGGCGACCTGCCTCGAAATCCAGGCGGGATCGTCTTCATAACCGAACCGGACGTGGTACGGCATCGGACTGAAGACGTCGAGAAACTCGGCCTGCGCCTTCAGGTCGATCGCAAGTTTGGCGCGCAAAGCCCCGTCGTATTCCTCCTCGGTCCATGGGCAAACGAACGAACCCAAAAGCGCCTTGGGACGCACGTCGTCTCGGATCGAACGGAACTGGCGGACCCAGTCGGTAAAGACGCCGCAACGCCAGCGCACCCAGTCGTCATGCTTCGCACCGAGCAGCAGCTTGGCCAGCTCGGAGGTTGCTTGGTCCGGCAAGTCCACGCCGGCCTCCTGCTCGAACTGAGCCAGGCAACGCTTGCAAAAGCAGGTCTCGGGCAAGATCGGCTCAGCGCGTTCCCAACTGGCGTGGGCGTGGTGGTAGTCGAGCCAGATCCCGTCAATCTCATAATCGGTCAGGGCCTTGCGAAAGGCCGCCATCCGCGCCTCTCGGTAGCCTGGATGGGTCGGACAGATCCCTTGCCAATCCGCGGCGGGCGGGCAAGGCTTGCCATCAACGCCCACCGGCGCGGCGTCCGGGTGGTCTTTGAGATACGACACGTCATGCATCGTGTTGAACTCGGCGTAGACCTGGGCCCCCTCGTCCTTGAGGACGGCGACTCGCTCGCGAGAGAGACTGCCGGAACCCATCCAGACGGCATTGATTCCGTAGTCGTCGAGTAAATGACCCCGGTCAAGAATTTGGGTTGGCACGCCGCCGTAAACGCCTCGGGTCGTGACCGAAGGTCGAAGGCCAACGCCTTCGTCGGCGCAGCCAGTCGCTGGATAGGACCAGACGCCAGCCAGAACCGCCACCCCCGAGAGGATCAGTGACTGGCGCAGTATTAAAAGCATGTCATGTTGCCTCAGAATGTTTTGATATCAGTGCTGTTAGTTCCGCATTGGAATCCTGGTGGGAAACCGACACTCTAGCAACGATCCCGGGGCTGAATTGAGGATCGTTTGGCAGGAGCCGAGAGAACCATGGCAGGAATGCTCTCTTCTTTAGTGCCTTTCCCCGTGCTTGTCGTGCTTCCGTGGCGAATCTCGTCATTTCTCTCGAACCTTTGCGTCGCTGTCGATCAGCGAGCGGGCGGCACAACCGGCAGGACCAGCGCCGAGGAGTGCTCGGCGTCGTGGAAGATCGTGTTGTCGGCGGAGATCCGTCGCCTGGAGGTGCCGAGCGGTTCGCCGGTGTTGGGGTTGAGGTCGAACCTTGGGAAGTTGCTGCTGGAGACGTCGAGCCGGATTCGGTGCCCCTTCTTGAAGACGTGAGCGGTGGGGTAAAGCTGGACCGTAAGCGGCACAACCTGGCCAGGCTCATAAGCCTTGGGAGCGTTGATCGACTCCCGATAGCGAAGCCGGAGGATCGAGTCGCCGATGTTCAGGTCAAAGCCGATGGGATAATCGGCGTTGGGCGGAATCTCGTCAATCAGCTTGGCCGTGAAGTCGGTGTCAAGCGCGGTCGAAGCGACCCAGAGTTTGGCCTCGACGGTGCCCGTGACCTCCATGTCGGCCTCCAATGGGGGCGTGCGGAAGACCAAAACGTCGCGCCGCTCTGACAAAGGGAGGCGGTCTTCCGCCGCGTGAGTGTCATCGCGGGACCGCTGGTCGTAGCCGCCGTTGGTCATCAGGTTATTATTTGAAGAGATGTTGCCACCAATCGTCGGCACCGGGTGGCGGGGATCGAAGGTGTAGGTGGTTTGACCTTCGCTTTGAGCGGGGCGTTCGGGCGAGAGGCCCAGATCTCCGCGCAAGTAATAGGGCGTGGACTTCGCCCTGGATAAGGGCCATTCCTGCTCGGCCCGCCAGAAACCGCCGTGTTGCAGGCGACCGGCGGGCGACTTGCTGTCGTCGCCCGTGCCCATCACGTAGATCATGACCGGGGGATCGTTCTCAAGGTCGTTGGCCGCCTCTTTGAGCCAGTGGTCGTACCATCGAAGTCGGAAGGCGAGCAGGTCGATGCCGGCGTCCTTGGTGAACTCGACCTCGCCCGAGACGTTCGACCGCTGCGAGCCGTGGACCCAGGGGCCGATGACCAGGCGTTGCGGCGACTTCTTCGCCTTTGAAAGCGCGTCGTAATTCATCGTCACTTGCCGGGTCCATGAATCATACCAGCCTGTGACATGCATGATGGGAACATCAGCATAATCCTTCACATGATCCACGACCGAGAGCCCCTTGATCTTCCAGAACGGGGTTTCCGGACCACTGCGCATGGCCTCGACGAGCCATCCTTCGTACTCGGGGGCGATTTTCAAAGGGGTCGTGCCCGCAAAAATCGGCAAGGCGTCCACGTGCTGGCGGATGCGTTTGGCGTTCTCGTCAAGCGCGGCCTTGAGCGTGGGGTTGGCCAGGGCGGGTTGGATGTTGGAGGTCCCTTGGAGGAAGATCCAGTTCATGAACCTCAGCTCAAAGGCCCCACCGTGCCGGATGCCGGCCACGCCGCAGTTGGACATGGCGTCGATCGGGATCATGGTGGTCAAATGCGGAGGATTCAATTCAGCCAGGGCGTGCTGAGTCGCGCCGTGGTAACTGGTGCCGAAGGTACCGACCTTGCCGTCAGACCAGGGTTGCCGGGCGATCCATTCGACCATGTCAAAGCCGTCTTGCGGGTCATCGACCAGCATCCGCCAGGCCCCTTCGCTGTGGTAGCGGCCTCGGACGTCGTTCATCATGACCACATAGCCATGCTGGGCGTAGTATTTCCCTTCCGCCGAATTGGCGTTCCCCTTGTTATAAGGGGTGCGGCACAGGAGCGTCGGGAACCGCCCCTGGACCGCCTTGCCGTCCTTCGCGGGACGGTAGATGTCAGCGGCCAAGCGAACGCCGTCGCGCATGGGGACCATCACGTTCGGTTCCACGGCGACGCCGTATTCCGCCTCGCGGTGCGTAACCTTGGGCCCTTCGGCGAGACTGGGGATCGCGAACGCCAGGACGGCGATCGCCAGTCCGGAACGGATCAAAGCATTGCGGATCATCAATAGGTCCTTCAAGGGCGTCGTTGGTCCGAGCCACGTCGTCGAGAGTGCCTGGACCGCCTCGACGTCGCTTGGCATTGTGGAACCTTTGTACGCCACCCGGCCTCGATTCACAACGAGAAAAGCGAGTTGCTCGAACTTCGAGTCACAAAACCGAGTCTTGTCGAATGGGGGCGTGGTCGCGATGATAGAATGGTCTGCCAATGGGCCGCCTTGGCCGTGCGTATTCTGGATTCGAAGGGTGAGACCGTGCCGACCGCTGAACTGACGACGCAACCGACGCCAACCGCGACCGCTCCCCGTGCTGTCAAGCCCGAACTCCTGGCCCCCGCCGGAGATCGGTCGTGCTTGCTCGCGGCCGTCGAGAACGGCGCCGACGCCGTCTACTTTGGCCTGCTCGGTCACAACGCCCGCGCCCGCGCGGTCAACTTTGATCTTGAAGAACTGCCAGAGATCATGACCTTGCTCCGTCATCGAGGCGTGCGCGGGTATGTCACGCTCAATACCCTGGTCTTTCCCAACGAGTTGGACGGGGTCGAGACCATTGTGCGGCGGATCGCCGAGGCCGGGGTCGATGCGGTCATCGTCCAGGATCTCGGCCTGGCCCGCCTGATCAGGGCGTTGACGCCTGACCTGGAAATCCACGCCTCGACCCAGATGTCGATCACCAGCGCCGAGGGGGTCCGCCTGGCCAAGGATCTGGGATGCTCGCGGGTCATCCTGGCCCGCGAACTCTCGGTTCGCGAGATCGCCAAGGTGATCGACGCGGCCGACTTGCCGGTCGAGGTCTTCGTCCACGGCGCTTTGTGCGTGGCCTATTCTGGCCAGTGCCTCACCAGTGAGGCCCTCGGCGGTCGTTCAGCCAATCGTGGCGAATGCGCCCAGGCGTGCCGGATGCCTTATCAGATCATTTGCGACGGCGAGGCGGTGGACCTCGGTACAACCCAGTACCTCCTGAGCCCGCAAGACCTCGCCGCCTTCGACTTGATTCCGGAACTGGTCAAACTGGGGGTTTCCAGCCTGAAAATCGAAGGACGATTGAAGACCCCTGAATATGTCGCTAATATCACAAACCACTATCGCCAGGCCATCGACGCCGCCAGCGCCGGCCTTCCAGTCGCATTCAGCCGTCGTGAAGTTCAAGACATGGAAATGTCGTTCTCGCGCGGGTTCAGCCACGGATTCCTCGACGGCAACAACCACAAAGTCCTGGTCCGAGGGGACCACGCCAAGAAGCGGGGGATCTTCCTCGGTCGGGTGACGTCGGTTTCCGGGTCGAAGGTCCGGCTTGACTTGGCCGCGCCGGTCAAGCCTGGAGACGGCTTGGTGTTTGACGGCGACGAAGCAACCGGCCTGATCGAACAAGGCGGGCGCGTTTATGACGTGGCCAGGCCGGCTCGTCGAGGTCCGGCCGCGTCCAAGGCGGTTGACGAGTTCTCGGCGGGACCGGTCGATCTGGGTTTCGGTCGCCTTGATCTGGACCCTCGCCAGGTCCGGCCAGGCCAAAGAGTCTGGAAGACCGACGACCCCGAACTTTCTCGACGCTTGCGCAAATCGTTCGAAGGCCCTCCCCATCGCCGGGTCGATCTCGACCTGTCCGTGCGGGCCGTCTCGGGAGAGCCGTTGGCCCTCGAAGGACGGACAGCGACCGGTTTTCAAGGCAAGGTTGCTTCGGAAACCCCCTTGTCCAAGGCTGACCGTCACCCGGCGACCCTCGAAACCTTGCGTCCGGCGCTCGATCGCCTGGGCGGCACATCTTA
>JBDTIR010000729.1:0-7866 GCA_039936275.1 Isosphaeraceae bacterium
CAGGGCCATTGGCCGGAACAGCTTGCCCTCGACTCCTTGTAGTGTGAGGATTGGTAGGTAGACGATCATGATGATGAGTTCACCAAACATGGTCGGCTTACGGACCTCAATGGCGGCGTCGCGGATGATGTCGAGCTTCGAGCGTCTGGACCGGTCGTGCGCCAGGTGGTGGACGCAGTTTTCAACCATGACGACCGAGCTATCGACGACCATGCCGAAGTCGATCGCGCCGAGGCTCATCAGGCTGCCGGCGATGCCGACTTTTTCCATCATGGTCACGGCGAACAGCATGGCCAAGGGGATGGCGGACGCGACGATCAGGCCGGCGCGCACGTTGCCCAGAAAGGCGAAGAGCACGGCGACGACCAGAATCGCGCCTTCGGTCAAGTTCTTTTCGACCGTGTGCAGCACCTGATTGACGAGCTTGGTGCGCTCATAAACCGGGGTGATCTCGACCCCTTTGGGAATCAGGTGGTCGCGCAGATCTTGCACTGCCCGTTCGAGTTCCATCGTCACATCTTTTGAGTTTTCACCCATGCGCATGAAGCAGAGGCCGAGGACGACCTCCCCCTTGCCGTTCGCGGTCACGGCGCCTTTGCGGAGCATGTGGCCGACAACCACGTCGGCGACGTCTCGCACGCGGATTGGCACGCCTCGGTCGGCCCGGATCACGATCCCGCCGATCTCCTCGACGTCCTTAGTCCGTCCTTCACCCACGACCAGGCTCAATTCCCCGGCGCTACTGACGTAACCGCCGCCGACGTTCTCGTTGTTCTCGCGCACAGCGAGCATCAGGTCGTCGAACGTCAGGCGATACTTGGCCAGCCGCGCAGGATCGACCTGGATCTCGAATTGCTTGGCCAGGCCGCCCCAGGGGTTGACCTCGGCGACGCCCGAGACGCGCCGCAACCGAGGGCGAATGACCCAATCATTAAGCGTGCGTAATTCGGTCGCGTCATAAATATGACTGGTGACGAGATAGTGAAAAATCTCACCTACGCCCGTGGCGACCGGCCCCAAGGTCGGGCGTTCGACCCCTTGCGGAAGCTGCGCCTCGCTGAGCCGCTCGGTAATCTGAACTCGTGCGAAATAAATATCGATGTCGTCTCGAAAAATCACAACGACCTGGGACAGCCCGGCCTTGGAGATCGAGCGGACTTCCTGGAGCCCTTTCAGGCCGCCCATCGCGTATTCGATCGGGAAGGTAATCAGGCGTTCGACCTCTTCCGGCCCCAGCGCAGGGGCGTAGGTGTTGACTTGCACCTGGACCGGCGTCGTGTCGGGGAAGGCGTCAAGCGGTAGGTTGCGCGCAGCCTGGACGCCGAGGGCGATGAGGATGACGACCGACAGGAGGACGAAGAACCGGTTTTTCAGGCTGAACCCGATCAGAGCATTGAGCATCGTTGGTCTCTGGTCGTTGCGCGATTTGGATGCTGGATTATGAGTGTGGCACGCGACGCGGGCCAGCGTTGAGAGTTTCCGAGCCGGTCTGTTTCTTCTTGTGGGACAGCCGCCCTCGGCTGTCCAGACCAGGCTTGAGGACAGTCGAGAGCAGCTGTCCCATATCGTTCGCGACGGTCAAGGAGGGGCTGCTGGGACAGACTCTTATTGGCAGTTGGCCGCGCCCAGCTCATCGTTGAGGAGTTCCGACTTGAGCAAGAACGAGCCGGTCGTGACGACCGTCTGCCCAGGGTGGACGCCCCACTCGATCTCGACCCAATCGGGACGATCGGTAGCTTTGGCGACGACCCGTTGGGGACGGAACGAGCGGCCGTCGGCTTCGGGGAAGAAGACGACGTCGACACGGCTGGCGCGCTGGACGGCCTCTCTGGGGACGAGTGTTGCCACGTGCTCGCCACTGACCTCGATCTGGGCCAGGCCGAACTGGTTCGCCTTGAGCCAGCCGTCGGGGTTGCCGATCTCGGCCCGGACCCTGATCGTGCGCGTGCTGGGATGGACCTCCGAGTCAATCAGCTCAACCTTCCCCAGGAACGGCGGGTGCGTTGATCCCGTGACGGTGAATGAGACCGGCTGGCCGATCTTGACCTGATCAATTTGCGATTCGTAAATGTCAATAAATAGCCACATAACGTGAATATTCGTGACTACGAAGAGTTGCGTGGTCGCCACGACCGCCTCACCCTCGACGGCGTGCCAGGTTTCGACGCCGCTGGCGGGGTCGGCGTGCCTGACCATGACCATGCCTTCGATCGGGGCGCGGATCGAGAGCAGGCTCGACGTCTCTTCTTTCTTGACGAACTCGGTCAAGTCGGCGTCGTTGAAGCCGAGGTTGTGCAGCTTTTGCTTGGCGTTGAGCAGGTCGGCCTTGGCCTTGTTATACAGTGATCGGGTGTCAATCTCATCCTTCAAGGCCATCGCGTCTTGCTTGACCAGCCGCTCAGTGCGTTGATAGGTGATCGAGGCCGCGTGCTCGGTTGGGATCGCCGCCAGGTAGGCCGCCTTGGCCGAGCCGACTTCGGCGGAGTCAATGACGACGAGCACGTCCCCTTTTTCGACGTGGTCTCCCTCTTCGGTCCGTACCTCGCGGATGAACCCGGCGACGCGAGGATGGACCTCGGCATAGCGGTGGGCGTTGTACGCGACCTCGGCGTTTCCTGTCACCAGATCTACATGCTTATGTGCCGTGGCCTTAGCAGATGCCAAGCCGATCTCCTTGGCCGTGGCCGTCGACGAGAGCTGGATCATCGGTAGAGGTTGCCGGCTCGATTCGCCGAGACTGCCTTGCTTGAGGCACTCAGAGCAGGTTTCCCCAGGCTGGCCGTGGGGGCCGCACCAGCCGTCGTCCGGAGCGAGAACGACGTCAGTTTCGTTCCGGCTTTCGTTTTCAAGGACGCTATGTTTCTGATCAATCGCGTTCCCAGTAACCCCGGGCAGGGTCGAACCGCGAAGTTGGGCCCAAGCAGGGGCCCAGGCTGGTCGGGCCCACCAGAGTCCGGCGCCTGCCAGGGCGACAGCCACAACCGCCACAACCAGCGCGGCACGCGTCAACGATCGTTTCATCGGAAGATGCTCCCATCGCAACCGCGATGTCCCCGGGTGCGACCGGATCCACCGCCACAGGCTCAAGGTCCGGAATTCTGGCTCAAAGCAGGACCAGAATGATTAGAACGCATGCACGCTTTCCACCATGCGGGGCATGGCGGCTCAATCCATCAAGGCAGACGTGGCCGTGACTTGGATTCAGCACCGAAAGATTTGCAATAATGCGTGGACCTTTGCCGTGCGTTGGCAACCGGCGAGACCTGGCATCACGCCTGTGGATGGCGTGAGATGCCACTGGTGGGCCGTTGGGGACGGCGAGAGGACCGCGGACGGAACCGGCAGGCCGTCGGGTTGGGGAGTTGTGAGATCCAAGGGCGCGTCGTCAACCCGGAGCGCGCCGTTGCAGGCGCAGCAATCATCATTGACCGGATGGGAGGCGGGATGATCGTGATCGCCATTCGGCGCGTGGTCGCAGAGAGTAATGCCGAACGCGGCACCAGCCGTCCCGCACACGATCGGGCAGGAGGCGAGCAAGCCGACCAGGATCAACGCCAAACAGGTCCGCACCGCGATGGCCTCGTTTCAGCCATTTGGGAAGAGGATCAGACAATGATATTCTAACTGTGGAATCCGTCTGGTCAAGCGTGAACCGCCGCGCCGTTTGCGAGTTTTTCGGAATCAAGGCGCACCCTGGCGGTCTCGTCGATCTCGCCAGGGTGGTTCACACCTTTTTTTGGTGAGGCCGTTACTTGACGGCGACTTCGCCCAACTCGGTCTTGGCTCGATCGCTCGCGTGCTCCAGGTGTAACGGCCGAGGGGCGACCAGGGCCGCGACCTGCTTCAGGTCGAACGATTCCAGGAGGCCGAAGCAGAACAGCTCTGGAGACTGTGCGTAATCCTTCGACGACTCGATCAGTTCCTTCAGGCTACCGAGCGGCTTGACCAGCGTAAGCCCCCCGATGGCTTTCGGCTCCAGGGCTGCGGCCACCAGAGCGATCGTGCTCGTTCTCGGCCCGTCGGCCTGGATCTTGGGAACATCGCCGTGCTCGGTCTGGACCCAGCGCGCGATCGACGTCAACTGACCGGTTTGCACGCCCAAGGGGCGCTCGCCGACCGTGCCAACCATCAACGCCCACAGATAAGGTCGTTCCTTCAATTCCGATTCGCCGAAGTAAAAGAGGTCGATCGCCAAGACGCGCTGCTCTTGGTCCAGCAGGGCTGAAACAGCAGCCGACGTGTCTTTCCGCCCCGCGTCGGCGATCACGATCGTCGTCCCCTTCGTCTTCCCTTTGGTCAGTTCGACCGCGGGCACCGTCCAGGTCGTTCCCAACGCCAGTTTCCATCGGGTGATCGACACCCCGTCTTGCTCCTTGCTGTCTACCTTCACCCCCTTGACGTCCGCCTCGTAGGGCCGGACGATCGCCCCGAGCGCCTTGCGACGCCCTTCGATCCGGGCTGGATCGTCCGAAATTTCAGGGGCGTTCGGCAGGGTCTTGCTCAGTTTGACCGAGAGCGTATTCAGGTCCAGATTGTCCGCGGGCAGGTCTACATAAAGCTGCTCCTTGGTTTTCACTTCATCATCCGACGGGATTTCTTTGGGGTTGTAGGCTTCGAGCCCTGCGGACCAGGCGTCCGACATCACTTGATAGCACGCCTGGCGGTTGTCGAGAAGATAGTTATGCGTGCCGGGGTCGTCGTTGATGTGCGAGACGAGTTTTCCAGGTTTGCCGAACAGGGCGAAGATCGGCGCAGCGGCCTCGATCATCGGGGGTAAGGCGTGCGGCGCGGCGAAGCAGCAATTGTCCTTGGCGTTGAAAGTCAGGAGCGTGGGATGCGGCGCCATCATGGCCGTGAGATGTGTGTAATCGACCACTGTAGCCAGATCGTTCGGGGTCTGTTCCGAGTCGCCCAGGTCCGAGGCGTATCGGGCCCTGGTCAAGAAGCTGGAGTAGCCGGCGACCGGGTTGGTGAACGTCACTCTCGGGTCAAGTGGGCTGATGAAGATCGTCTGCCAGCCGCCGCCGGAGAGGCCGGTCACGCCCACCCGGCTGGGGTCGGCGTACTCGTGAGCAAGCAAGACGTCCAGGCCGCGCGTCATCGCCAGGAAGTGGGTGGCGATGCCGCTCGTGCCGCAAAGGTCGATCGCGTTGATCAAGCCGTGTTGAAATCCAGGAGTGCGCAATTGACCCATGCCGAACCACTCGACGTTCAGGGCGATCATCCCGCGCTTGGCCTGGTTGATGCAACGAATCTGTTTGTAATCGGCGGCCTTCCCATTTGAGTCATGGCCGTTGACGTTGAGCACGACCGGCGCCTTGCCGCGAAAGACCGTGGGCTCGTACAACAAGGCGGGAATCCAGAGGCCCGGCAGGGCTTCATATCTCAGTTTCTTGATCCGGTAGCCGGGACCGCCTTCCATAGTTTCGAGCCATTCGACCTTGGTCTTGGCGGCTCGCCAGTCGACGGCTTCCCCTCGAAAGATCACCCGGCTGAGCGTGTCGGCTCGGAGTCGTTCGGCGGTTTTCGACCATTCTTCAGCAGTCTTGACCTGGGGCATTTTCGCGATCCGAGGCTCGACGAAGTCGCGCGCTTCGACCTGGGTCTGACGCGGACCGATGATCTCCTGGCCGAGCGCGTCTTTGAACGTGTCGGCCTCGTCGGCCATGGTCAACGAGGCGGACAAGACGACGGCCGTCAGGCTGAAAGCAAGCAAGCGGGGCTGGATCATGGGCGTTTGATCTCCAAAGAGGGCAGGACGCTTTGGGCGTTCGCAATCCCAGATAGTAGACCCCCGCGCAGGCCCTCGGGCAATGACCTTCTTCCTTTGGTTGGGAGATTGGCCGCCGTCTTGGCGCGGTTCGTGCATTCCATTCTTCCGGAGCAGCGGCTCGCACCCTCTTTGGAGCATCCGGCGTCCCTTTATGCGAGGCGGAACGATCTGATGACGATCCCTGCGCCAAAAACGATCTGGACCATCGGTCACTCGAACCGCGATTTCGAGACGTTTTTGCGAATGCTTGCGGCCGCGTCCATCGCCTTGGTGGCGGACGTGAGGCGGTTCAACGGGTCAAAACGTCATCCTCAGTTTGGTCGCGACCAGTTCGAGCCGGGACTGGCCTTGGCGGGGATCGGCTATCGGCACTTTGAAGGGCTCGGCGGTCGTCGTGGTCGGAGTCGGGAGGGGTCGCCCAACCAAGGGTGGAGGGTCGATTCGTTCAACGCCTTTGCCGACCACATGGAATCCACGGAGTTTCAGACCGACCTGTCTACTTTGATCGCGCTGGCCGGATCAAGTCGGGTGGCCTTGATGTGTTCCGAGGCCGTCCCCTGGCGTTGCCATCGCCGCCTGATCGCCGACGCCTTGACTGTGCGCGGGTGGCGGGTTTTGGACTTGATCGGCCCGGGCCCGCCCAAACCCCATGCCTTGACCCCGTTCGCCAGAGTCGCCGAGGGCGGGATCACCTACCCGGCCGAAGCCCTTTGATCGCTACCCCTGTTCCAAATCAACCACGTTCAAGGAGGATCATATCCGCCTGGATGCCAAGGGTGGCACCGCAGGACCCGACAGACTCCTTTCCAGGCGCCGCGAATCAACCCGTATTTTCGCAATGATTCAATCATATACCGACTACAGCTTGGTTCGAATCGGCAGGCCGAGCCGAATAGGGGGCTGATGGTGATTTGATAGAGTCGGATGGTCGCGACCAGGAGGTTGACGGCGAGGCGTCCTGGCCATTGTCGGAGGGGAAGGCGGGTCATGGCGAGATGTGGGTGGGACGTGGGCCGAGCCGGCGGGCGGCGTCGCGGGCCAGGCGAGGGAATGCGGCGTGAGTCTGGGCGAACGTCAAAGCAGGGCCGCGTGGGACGACCACGTAATCGACGCCAGTAGGAAGCATGGCCTTATTCAAGCGGAACGCCTCGCGAAGCAAGCGTTTCGCGAGGTTGCGGCCGACGGCCTTACGGAGCTTCTTTTTGCCCACGGACAGACCGATCCTGGCGTGATCGAGCCCGTTCTCAACGGCATAAACAATCATGGCTGCGTCTGAGGCGGTTTTGCGACGATCGAAGGCCCTGCGGAACGCGGCGGGGTCGCGGAGATGTTCACGGGGTCGAAACGTGGCCGAGGTCATGACGGCAGGGTCTCATGCGTCGCGGAATCAGCAGGCTCGGGCTCAATGAGTGAACGGGCGCGGGGGGGAGGCAGACTGTCTCGGAGTAATCGGCCGCGGCGGAGCAGGTGCCAGAGCAGTAGGACGCCGAGCGTCAAGGTACCGCTCAGGGCCAGGCCGCCCCAGAGAACCGAGAGATGAGCAACCCTGCGGCGGGCGTCCGGGTCTCGAATCGAGGCAGCCCTTGGTGCTTGAGGCGGTAGCCGGCTCAATGGTCGCCTCCTTGGTCGTTCAGGGCCGCGCGTAGCTCGTGAGCCAGATGGTCGAGTTGGTGGTGAACCTCGTCGATATGCGACCGCAGCCGCAAGATGGCTTCGACGCCCGCCAGGTTGATCCCCAGGTCGCGATGCAGGCTCAGGACCGTCCAGAGCCTGCGGATCTCGGCTGGTTCGTACCCTTCAATCTCCCCTTCGCGCACGGCGTGGACCAGGCCGCGAGCCTCGTATCTGGTCAAGACCGTCACTGAGACGGCGAAGTGCTGAGCGACCTGTTCGCGAGGAAGGATCGTCATAATGGGAATCGTCCGGTCACAGGAACGCTTTGGAGGAACCCCTTCTCCTTGGTCTCACCAGAGTCCGTCGCGAGGGTGCTGGGGGTTGCGTTCGGCGAATTGCTGGATCAAGGCGCGGCTGTCGTCGTCCACCGACTTGGGGACGACGACCTTGAGGGTCACGTACAGGTCTCCTTCGGCCTT
>JBDTIR010000730.1:0-4979 GCA_039936275.1 Isosphaeraceae bacterium
GGCCGCCTCAGGCCGCAAGACGCAATGCTTGCGCACCTGGCGAGGGGTCATCCGGCCATTGACCGTGGGGCCTTTGCCGCCGAACCGTTCGGTCTGACGCGCTCGGGCCCGCAAGACTTCGGCCAGAAAGTCGGCGGAGGTGGGGCCTGGGGGGGCTTCAGGTAACTGGGTAAACGGCACGGCAGGAACTTCAACGTGCAGGTCGATCCGGTCCAGGAGCGGGCCGGAGATCTTGCTGAGGTATTTTTCAACCTGAGGCGGGGTGCAGGTGCAGGCGCGCCGGGGGTCTGAGCGGTAGCCGCATGGGCAGGGGTTCATCGCGGCGATCAGGATGAAGTCGGCGGGAAAGGTGGTGGACCGCAAGGCCCTGCTGATCGTGACCCAGCCGTCTTCCAGGGGTTGCCGTAAAACCTCCAGCGTCTTGCGGTTGAACTCGGGCAACTCGTCGAGGAAGAGTACCCCTTTATGGGCCAGGCTGATCTCTCCGGGCTGAGGCGTGCTGCCGCCGCCGACCAGGCCGGCGTCACTGACGGAGTGATGCGGCGAGCGGAACGGGCGGGTGGTCATCAAGGGCTGGCCCGGCCGCAAGAGGCCCATCGCGCTGTAGATCCTGGTGGTTTCCAGGCTCTCGGCCGGCGTGAGCGTGGGCAGGATCGAGCCAAGGCGCTTGGCCAGGAGGGTCTTGCCGGTCCCTGGCGGGCCGATCATCAAGGCGTTGTGACCTCCAGCGGCGGCGACCACCAAGGCGCGCTTGGCGTACTCTTGCCCTTTGACGTCAACGAAGTCGTCCTCGTTGCGGGCCGAGCGCTGGAAGACTTCGGCAACGTCGATCACCGTGGCGTCAAGGTCGAGCTGGCCCGACAGGAAACCGACGGCCTCCGCCAGACTTCCCACCGGAATGACCGGAATCCCCTCAACGACTGCTGCCTCGGGGGCGTTGGCCGAGGGGACGAGCAGGCCTGAGCGTCCCTCGGCGGCGGCGGCCAGGGCCATCGCCAGGGCCCCCTTGATCGGTCTGGTCTCTCCGGTCAGGGCCAGTTCGCCGATGACTGCGAAGTCGCCCCGGCGATCAATCGTCATCTGGCCGCTGCCGAGCAACAAGCCCAGCGCGATCGGCAAATCAAAGCCGCCGGCATCCTTGCGTAAATCGGCGGGGGCCAGGTTAATGACGACCCGGTCGATCGGCCGACGATAGCCGGAATTCACCAGCGCCCGCTCAACCCGGTGGGTGCTTTCGCGGACGGCGGCCTCGGCCAGGCCGACCAGGACGATCTTAGGCATGGTGGCCGAAGAAACATCCACCTCCACCTCGACCGGGGCCGCCTCGATCCCAATCAGGGTGTATGATGAGAGCTTGGCGAGCATGGTGGTGGACCGCTCTTGTTTGAATTTTGGGTTGCGGATTGCGGAAGAACCTTCCATGCGACGACCACGGAACACCGGGGAGTCGGCGTTGAGAACGTCGCCGATCGCGATCGTCCCTGGCGCGCCCCCGATCGGTTGGAACCCTGTGATCGGGGTTCGGGTTCCAGAAGATCGGGAGGAGCGAGAAGAGGCCGTTTGGCCCTCTCGGGATCGGTTCGATCGGGTGGGCTCCTTCGCGCACGGAACGGTTTTAGCATACCTTAACCCGGTCGCCAAGTCCTGTGGGCAAACCTGCAACATTCTGTGGCTCGGGACCGATTTTGGAATTCCGACGAGATAGACCCTTGCATTTTCCAACGGACATCGTTGAACTAGATCACTTCCCCGTCATGACGACGAGGTCCACGTTCGCCCACCGGACGGATCGTTTCTGGCAAGCGCGCCTTCCGGGCGCGAATGCTTGGACGGCGAACGGGGCCGGGGAACGAACCTCAAACCTCGAAACCGCGCGCCCCACGCCCCCTTTGCCGTCAACTCTGATGCTCCGACCGCACTCGCTCCCAGGCCACCAGGCAACTGGCGAGCCGACCAGAATCACGACGATCGACCCCGTCGACCCTGCGTCCGTCTCGCCGCGCTTCTCAAGCGGCGGTTCCGTACGCCTGGATCCCCCGATCACACACTTCGGATTTGATCCCGATTCATCTCCGCAGTCTCGGTCAAGACGCCGCCGGATTCAGCGGACGTCAACATCCGTCTCTTCATTAACGCATCAATTGATCCAACGGTTTGTCTGAGTGACCCGTTCCGGCTGCGAACCTTCGTGCGCGGACCGTGCCGGCGTCGTCTTGGGAGTTGCGAGGTCTATGGAATTCCGGAAAGTCCTGGCGTTACGCGGACCGAACATCTGGGCCAACAGCCCAGTGCTTGAAGCATGGCTGGATCTCAAGGAGCTCAAGGATTCTCCTTCAAACTCCTTGCCCGGCTTCAACGACCGGCTCATGGCCTGGATGCCGACCCTGATCGAGCATGAATGCAGCGAAGGACACCAAGGCGGCTTCTTCGTCCGCTTGCGTGAAGGGACCTGGCCTGGACACATCCTGGAACACGTCGCGCTGGAGTTGCAAACCCTGGCCGGCACGCCGGTCGGTTTCGGCAGGACTCGTGAGACCGCCGAGGAAGGGGTCTACAAGGTCGTCGTCAAGTATCGTGAAGAGGCCCTCGGCCGCGACTGTCTCGACACCGGCTTGCGGCTCGTGCTGGCGGCCATTCACGACACGCCGTTTGACCTGCCTGCTGAAGTCCGCAGGCTTCGTCTGCTCGCCAGGCAGGTCGGCCTCGGCCCCACCGGCTCGATCGTCAAGGCCGCGCAGGACCGTGGGATTCCCGTCCGCAGGCTCGACGCCGAAGGCATTGACGAAAGCCTGGTCCAGCTCGGCCAAGGGGCTCGTCAGCGCCGGATTCTCTCGGCCTATACCGACCGGACCAGCTCGATCTCCGAGGGGATCTCTACCGACAAGGAATTGACCAAGGTCTTGCTCAAGGCCATAGGCGTTCCGGTCCCCGTCGGCCGGCCCGTCGCCGACGCCGAGGAAGCCTGGGAGGCTGCCTGCGATCTGGGCGTCCCGGTCGTTGTCAAGCCGCGTGACGCAGACTACGGCAACGGCGTCGCCCTGCACCTGACCACCAAAGAGCAGGTCGTGGCCGCCTACGCCGCCGCTCGCGAGAAGAGTCCGCACGTCCTGGTTGAACGGTTCGTCCACGGTAAGGAACACCGTTTGCTTGTAGTTGGCGATCGGCTCGCCGCCGCAACCCTCCGCGAACCGGCGCAGGTCGTCGGCGACGGCCGATCGACCATCGCCCAGCTTGTCGAGGTGGCCAATCTCGATCCTCGGCGCGGGGCTGATTATGAGCGGACCGTCCTGCGCAAGATCCCGCTTGACCCGACCTCGCTGGACGTCCTGGCCGATCAAAAGTTCACGCCCGATTCGGTCCCGGCCTCCGGCCTCCGGGTCATGATCCGCCGCAACACGCACAGGCTCGACGGCGGCACCACGACTGACGTGACCGCGTTGGTCCATCCCGAGGTCGCGGCTCGCGCCATCGACGCGGCGAAGGTGATCGGGCTCGACGTCGCGGGGCTCGACATCGTGGCCAAGGACATTGGCCGCCCCTTGGAAGAGCAAGGGGGCGTGGTCATTGAGGTCAACGCCGGTCCTTCGCTCTTGATGCACCTGAAGCCGGCTTATGGCTCGCCCCAACCCGTCGGCGAGGCCATCATTGACAGCCTCTTTCCCAATGGGGAGGACGGCCGGATCCCCCTGGTGGCCGTCACAGGCGTCAACGGCAAGACGACGACCACCAGGCTCGTCGGTCACATTCTCAAGGTCGCCGGCTACACCGTCGGCATGACCTGCACCGACGGCATCTACGTTGACGATCGCCGGATCGAGTCGGCCGACTGTTCAGGGCCTCGCAGCGCCCGATCGGCCTTGCTCAATCCCAGAGTGGACGCCGCCGTCTTCGAATGCGCCCGAGGCGGGATTCTCCGCGAAGGGCTCGGCTTCGATAAGTGCTCAGTCGCCATCGTCACCAACATTGGCGAAGGGGATCACCTGGGCCTGAATGATATCCATACCCTGGAAAAGCTGGCCCTGGTCAAGCGGACCCCCGTTGACGTCGTCTTGCCGACGGGCACGGCCGTCCTCAAGGCCGACGACCCCTGGGTCGCCCCCATGGCCGATCATTGCCGAGGAACCGTCACGTTCTTCTGCAGAGACGCCGATCATCCGGTTATGACCAAGCACCGCGCCCAAGGAGGTCGGCTCGTCTTCGACCGCGATGGCTCGATCATTCTTGCCGAAGGGGCGCGCGAGGAGGTCTTGACCACCCTCGACTGCGTTCCTTTGACCCTGGACGGTCGGATCGGTTTTCAGGTCGAGAACGTGCTCGCGGCAGCCGCGGCGGCCTGGGGCCTCGGCATCCCGTTCGATACGGTCAAACGTGCCCTGGCGACGTTCGACAGCGATATGGATCAGGTTCCTGGCCGGTTTAACGTCATTCCGCTCAACGGGGCGACGATCATCGCCGACTTCGGCCACAACCCTTCGGCCCTGCTGGCCTTGGCCGAGTCGCTTGACGCTTTTCCCCATGAGCGGCGCGTGGCTATTCTCTCGGCCGACGGCGACCGCCCCGATGAGTCGATCATCCGCCAGGCCCAGATTCTCGGCGAGGCCATCGACCGGATCATTCTTTACGAGGAGGACTGCCGCAACCGAGGCCGAGGTGACGGTGAGATCATCAGCCTCTTGCGGCGGGGGCTTGCCGAGGCAAGCCGAACCCAGGAGATTGAGGAGGTCGCCGGTGAACTGGCGGCGATCGAGCGCGGTCTGCAAACACTTCAACCGAGCGACTTACTGCTGATCCTGCATGACAACGTCGAGGCGTCGTTGAACCACGTTCGCGGTTTCCTGAAATCCCGGGCCTCCTTTGAGCGGGCCGCCGTCAGTTGACGGACAAAACCAATCCATTTCTCTGAGTGCCGCGTTACGTCGAGTCTGTCGTTTAGGAGGTTTAGTTCATGATCCGTCGGTAAAGGGCCCCTTTCCCCTCTC
>JBDTIR010000731.1:0-6647 GCA_039936275.1 Isosphaeraceae bacterium
ACGGCGGTGACTTCGGCGGAGTCGGTGTAGGGCAGGATGCCGGCGAAGTTCCCGAAGTTGCCGCCGTTGAAGTCGGGCGTCGTCTCGCCACCGTCGTAGAGCAGCTCCCAGATCGCGAACTGGAGACCGACCGCGTCCTGCTTCGAAAGATCGGCCGTCCCGTAGTGGTTATATAGGTAGGCGACGCGGTCCCAGTTCTGCGGCGGCGGAGACTGTCCCGTCGGCGTCGGAGAGGGAAGCACCTGGAAATGATCGACTGTGTTCCCACCGCTGAGATTCTGATGAAGATCGACGCAGAGGGTGAGGAACGAGGTCGAGGTTTGTGAGGTGGACGAGTTCACAGTAATCGGAAGCTGGCCGGCGCTGTTGCGGATGTTGGCGCCGTAAAAATCGTGAGTGCCGAAATCGAAGAGGTTCCGGGCGAAGAACGCGCCATTGTCGAGTGTGGCGTTGAGTGAGCCGGGATCGAGGAGCGTCACCTCAATGGTGTTCACGGCCTGTTGCGCGGCAGGGTTCAATTGCGAGAGGACTTGCGTCCCCTCGTTCGCGTAATTCGTCGGCGGGGTCTCAACGATCTGGTACGTCCCCGCGTCGAGTCCGGTGAAGAGATAGCGCCCATCGGCCAGGGTCGTCTGATCGGTGCCGATGTGGGAATAGGTCGAACCCACCTGCTGGTAGAGGGCGATCTTCGCCCCGGCGAGTGCTTCGCCTGGATCAAGCACGCTATTGCCGTTACCGTCCACGAACGCCGTTCCTTGCAAGAAGCCCGCCGCCAGGAGTTCACGGGCTTCCAGAGGTTCAAGCGACGAGACGAACTTGCGAGCGGATCGCAGACGTCGGGATGGGGCGGGACGGAGCCGATTGGACGCGTTAAGAAGGCGGAACCCGGTTGGCTTCATCGTTGAGGTCTCCTTCGTTGAGGGTCGAGCGTTGAGGAGTCCGAACCTCGCCAGCGAGGATCGGAGGTCCGAACAGACGGTTTTTTTGGGGGGGTGGAGCGGGTGGTCGTGGTTCGCAAATGCGATTGCGGTTGGCGTGTTTCTCTGGCTAGAGCCACAAGGACCATGTCTCGGTGGCCAAGACATAAACAGCAATCAAGGCGTTGGTTGTGGCGTGCGCCATGACGGCGTCGGTCAGGTTGCGCCGGCGGTAAAGAGCGAGGGCGTAAAGCATGCCTGCCAGCGTCCCGGCCAGCCATCGGCCGTGGAGCATGCCAAACAGGATCGAGGAGGCGAGAAACGACCACCAGGAGAAACGGCCGAGAGGCGCCTCTTGGAAATCGGCCGTGATCAGCCTGCGCGTCAGGTAGCCACGAAACGCCAACTCCTCGGCCAGGGGGACCGTGACCACCGAGCCGATCACCCGGAAGGCCACCCAGACCACCGCCCAACCTTTGGGAAGGGCGGCCAGGCCCATCGTCAGCGTATTTGGGGCGTCGTCCGATGCCGAAACGGGCTCCAGCACCATCCAGAGCAGGAAAACGCCGGTCCCGATTGCGACGGCCGGCCAGGACCAAGTCCACTTCAAGCCTGCGTAGCTCCGCCGGAACGACCAGAGAACCCCGCCCACGGCGAGCACCCGTAGGGGATACGACCAGTCGAACCCGCTGGAGCAGGCCGCGCCGATCATCGCCGTCGCCACGATCGTGAGCAGGGGAACCAGATACGCCGCCGTGGGGTTGGTTGTTTGGGGCCCGTTCTCGGCGTCGGCGTCAACAAAGGCGAAGAACCGCGAGCGGTGCGCCAGGGCGACCAGCCCAAGGCCCACGAGGTTGAACGCCAGGCCGCCGGCCTGCGAGTGGAACCCACCGACCGCCACGGCGGGCGAACCCCAGGCGCCGATGAGAATCAAGGCCGCGATCCGGGCCGCGTTGGCCAGCCAGATCAAAACCGTCCCCAAGGGGAGAAGCCACAGAGCCCCGGGGAACCGGAGACTCCGCCGAAACAGCCAGAGATAGGCCCCCAGGAAGACCCAGATCAGGCCGATCCCTTCGTAGCCCGAACAGGCTGGCGCGATCTCGACGGTGAACGCCGGAGTGCCGATCAGGAACTCGGCCGGATGGCATACGACCTCCCGGCAGACCAGGCTCAAAAATCCCTGGACCAGCAGGAACGTCAACCTCGCCAACGGCCGCCACCATTGGCCCGTGACCGTGCCGGCGGCCCAGGCGGCCAGGCCCACCGCCGCCCCCGCCAGCAACGCCCCTGCATGCCGACGGAACAACGGACGCCACAAGGCTGGCGACGCCAGGGCCGCGCCCCAGAGTATCAAGCTCGTCAGGCCCGCCGCGAGCCAGGCGACGATCCAGCCTGTCCCATGCGCCGAGTCTCCAACCCCATGCTCCATGACCAGAGCCGTCAGCCCCGTGAACCCGGCCAGCGCCGCCAGATGAGCGACGACGTAAAGTCCCCGACGCCGCGCCGAGTCTGGTTGTGCGATCAACCGAATCAGATCACCGAGCAATCGCGAGCCCCCGCACAACAGAATCGCGCCAACGACCACGAGGACCAACCGGATGCTTTGCGGCGCTCGGGCGATCAGCTCGGACCACCCCCCGTTCGTTTGAACAAGCGACTTCGTATCAAAACGGACGGTGAGCGCCATCAACTCGGCCAGCGGCAGCAGAACCAGGGTAGCCCAGCCGGCCCTTAGCAATCGGCTCGGTCTCCAGACGTCAGAACGAATTCCAGAGTCGAGGGACAACGAGGAAGCTCCCAGCAGCGTGGTGAAACGTCATACACACCGGACCCCTTTGGACCGATCGACAGGGGCCGGTGCCGGACTCGTTGGCCTTGGTTATTTCCGACGTCGGCAGCGGTCGGTCACCATCAGCACCCCGCCCGCCATCAGCGTCATGGCGCTGAGCATCGAACCGGGGTCGATCTCCGGCACACCGTAGCCGGGTGGGTCGGTCCCGCCAGCCAAGGCCGGGGCGGCCAGGGCGGCTAGCATGAACAAGGCGCCGCAGGCGGCGCGGAACGTTCTGAGCCGGATTGGTTGTCTCAGTCGCATGGACAAGCTCCTTTCAGCAAACAAGCAACGGTGAAGGTTCCGGGCTCGATCGTTCGAGCCAAGGAGCAAGAACCAAAGGGAACGAACCCGCCTTACCCCAACGTGGGGCGGACCATTGATCCCCAGACCCTGCTCTCCGTGGACCCGAACATCGGGTCCGCGACTCGACAAGCCTCAATCCCTGACCGCATCCACGCGGTCAGGAATCAAGACGATCGATCAACGGATTTTGTCGGCCTTGTACTACTTTGTCAACACTCGGTTTTCGAAATTAAATAAATTCGATCATAATACTAAGTTTATTAGAATTACAATGTTATTTATAGCAAAGTCATTATTTGCCAGATAAGGGAGCGTGTAAACTTTGCCTTTAATAGTGCATTTCGATTGTAATAACTGTCTGAAACACGGCTTGGGTCGCGCGATCGAGCGAGCTTGCTTGCTCTTTTGGCTGGATATATCGACGGAACTCGCCTTGATTCGCCAAATCAATGGATTCGAGGTCAGTCCACCGCGTGTGGCGAAATCGCACAACCGTTGTTGAACGGGTGCGTGTGCTGGCACGGTCCAGAGACTCAGTCCCAGGATTCCGATCACGTTGAAACCGGCATCGAATCGCAACGCCGCCGCGCAATCCAGGGGCGGAGCGTCGGTGCGGAGCCTGTCCGATCGCTCTCCCGCTTGCGGGAAGATTTCAGTGAGAATCTGTTGACCAGCCAGGCACTGAACCCTCACCCCGGCCCTCTCCCAAGGGAAGAGGGGGAAAGCCGGCCTTAGCGGAAGAATGGCGGGTCGGCCGGCGTGTCCATGTCGAAGACGAAGGTGCTGTCGCCGATCCGGGTCACGAGCTTTCGGGTGCGCAACCAGCTCATGTCGTTCTGCGAGTAGAGGCCGTGCAGGCGAGAGACGCTGATGGCGACGTAGCGGGTGTAGATCGGCAAGTAGCCGCCGTCGTCGTCGTAGAGGCGGCGGCTCGGGGGCGTGACGGCCGGCACAATCCGCGTCCGGTTGGGATGGACCACGGCAAGCAAGCCCGGAACGTCAAGCCGGCGCTCGGTGCTCAGGTCGGTCGTGACCTCGTTGATCCCCAGCCGGTGCAAGGTCGGCGCCAGGGTGTCGAAGTCCTGGCCCCAGTCCAGGTTCGAATCGGCCAGGTAGAGCCACCCCTGGCTCGGACCACCGCCGACCTCGTTAAAATACGAGAGATAACGCGGGTGGCAACTGAACGAGGCCCAGGCAAACCAGGCGACCGAGGCAACGACGATCGGTCCCCAAACCCAATCGCGCAAGGTCCGGCGCTCAAATAATTGCACCAAAAACGGCATCACCAGTGGATACGTCAACAAGGCGTAACGCACGCCGATGTTGACCTTGTTGCGCACCAGCATGATCCAGAGCACCGCCAGGAACGCCATGCAGATGCCGTCAAGCGCCCCTTTAGGTCGAACTCGAACCGCGGCCGCGATCATCAAGATCAAGAGGCCGATTGGAGTCTTGAGCAGGAAGGCCACCGGGAAATAGAGCGGCCAACCTTGCTCGCGATACTCGCCACAGAAGTAGGCTTCGTGCCCCTGATTCTGGTGCCGGACCTGCTTCAGGACGCTGAGAACCGAGGTGGGAATGGGCCATCGCGACACGTCGACCGGGCCGATCCGCTCGGGGACGTTCAGGGTTGTGGCGTGCTCGGAAAGCTCGACGAGGGAGATCGTTCCGAAGCCGTCCCCCGCCCAGAGCACCATCGCGGCGATCGCCATCAGGCCGACGCCCGCGACGATCGATCCGACGAGCCGTTCCGCCAAAATCGCCAAGGTTGCCGGTCTTGGGCGGCGCAGGTTGACCCAGAGATGCACCACCCCGGCCAGCATCAGCAAGAGCAGGGCCGAATGCCGCATCGCCCAGGCCAAGCCGATGGCCAGACCCACCGCGACCCAGCGCCCCGGGCTCGGCTGCTCGACAAAGCGGGCCAGCAAGATCAAGGCCAGGAAGGCCGAGGCCGTGAACGGCACGTCGCTGCCGGCGATCGCCGAATGCGCGATCACTTCGGGGACCAGGCTCAAAAGGCCCGCCGCGATCAAGGCCGGAACGGCCCCATGCACACGCGCCACGGCAACATAGGTTGCCAGCAAGAGCGCCAGGCCCCAGGCGACGGCCAAGACCCTGGCCGGTATCACGACCCGCTTCGCGCCGGAGAGCACCACCTCTTCAATCGCGATCGGATCGGCCTGGTCGGGCAACAGATTGGCCTGCCGCAAGGCCAGATACGACGGGAACGCATAGAGGACGTGCGGCAACCGGGGGGCCCCAAGTTCCCACATCGCCATGTCGTCGCCCGTCATCCAGTAGTGCAGACAATGGGTCAGGTGCGTTTCTTCATCCCCGGCGATCGAGATCGACCGGGCCATGTCCATCGCCCTCGCCCCGAAGACCGCCAAGACGACGACCAGCCCCACGCGAGCCAGCCGCCGCGTCCGCCTCGATTCGGCGTACGGCGCGGGGGTCGGCTCGGGCCGAACAGGGTGACGACGCAACCCGATCCGGGCGAGTGCGGGGATGCTCATTGGCGCGGTCCTCCGTTGACTTGGCTCCCTTCGACCGGCCAGAGTAATCCGGCAAGTCGGGCCTCGGTTCATCCTCCGTTGACCCGGGCACTCGCAGATGATAGCGACCGGCCAAGCCCCTTGGCAAGGCGACTCACCAAGGGGCCATTGGCGCGGCCGTCTCTCTTCTTCCCTTTAACAAATGGGGAGCCGGAACCAATGGGACGGATCGCCCCTCGGAACCATCCATCAGCACCCGATGTTTCCCCGACGCCTTTGACTGCCAGAAGCCGGGTCGCCTCGGGGGATCGCTCCCCCGAGGCTTCTACAGATCCGGACGTGCCCAATTAAGGCATCCGGCTCGTCACGTCGTGGGACCTGCCCTCAGACGGTTTCGATGCCCTGCGGGTCACATGCTCATGACGTACGAGGCCCTCGCATGGGTCCAGACATCGAATCCACGACACGGCACCCCCTTCTCTCCACGGGGTCCTTTTGGGATAGTTCCCCCGCTTCAACGAGACGATGGGACGCTCCGAGTCCCGCCCGTCTCGCCGCGTTTCGTTGCTTTCACCTGGAGATCCCACCCTTGGCGTCGGATTTTTGCTCCCGGCAACCGCCGACGCGCGGCCGAGGGCATCGGGGAGTTGATGTTCCGGTCCCCCGAGTCGGACTTGTCGCCGGAGACGGACGGATTCGTATATTCCGCAAATTCCGCATAATCTCGAAAAACTTCGTAAACGACCCGCATTGATCTTGCAAATAATACGGCGGTGGCGGGGAATAGACTATGGCTTCGGACGAACGATCAACGAGGAAGTCACGGGACATACCGTAATGCTCGAAACCTTCTTGCTCATCTGCGCGACGGTCGGTGGGACGATCCTGGTTCTTCGGACGGGCCTGACGTTTCTGGGGCTCGGTCTGGGTGAGATGGCCCACCTCGGGGACATGAGCGGTCACGGGGACATCCCCGACGTCAGCCACCCGCCTGATGGCGGAGTTGGCGACCATCACGACGGACAGTGGCACATCGGCAAGGTGCTGTCGATCCAGGCCGCGCTGACCTTCGTGACATTCTTCGGGATCGGCGGCCTC
>JBDTIR010000732.1:0-4900 GCA_039936275.1 Isosphaeraceae bacterium
CCAAGACCGCCAAGGTCAGCCGCCAAGGGGTCCAGAACGGCCGGACCGTGGTCAACGGTTCCGAAACGGTCGTCGGCCGCGAGACTGGCGTCGGTCGTGGTCGAGGGGGTCGGGCGCGGCGGGACAAAAGGAAAGGCCCTCGAAAAAATTGAGCGGGCGGACGATCGGCCCACCGTCCTTGCTTTTAGATTCCGTGCTGTCGTTTCCGGGCGGGCTGTTTTGATGGTACTCGACCGGAACTTTGACTTTCAAGCAAGCGAGTAAGACACCGAGGCCAGTCCCGAATCGCAGCTTGAACATTTTTCAATGAAGGAGAGTGTTCAACACGGATTTTGCCAAAGGGAGGGATCTCCCGTTTCTCTTGATTCTGAAGACGGCGCCACGTCACGATTCGCCGGCTTGCGCTTGGTTCTCGTTCCGTGCATGCTTCGACCGGGCTTGTCGGCCCAAGAGAGCTTGCCCGATTCTGAGGAATCGGGTATTCCCTCGCGGCGCACCATTCCAAAATTCTCCCAAACCAAGGGCGGGTTGTCGCCCTTTGTTGGGATCGCCGTTTGTAGTCGTGGGTCAAAGGGGACGCCTTTGATGTCTCTGGGCAGTCAAGGACGGTGGGCCGCGCTTGGGCTCGCCCTGAGCGCGTTGCTTGCCACGGCCGGTTGCCGGGGGCTGCCCTTGCGGCGTCCACAACCAGGCCAGGTTGGGCCGGTCGCCGAGTCGGCGCCGCCTGAGGTCTCGGTCTCGGTCTCGAACTCAGAATCAAGGTCGGCCCCGGTCGCGGCGAACGCGAACCCGCCCGCGCCCTTGGCCCCAGAAAAACCCGAGCCCTTGTCGGCGAACTCGCCCACGCCAGTGGCCCTGGCCGGTTCGATCCAGCCACAAGCGAATTCAATCCAGCCGAAGCCCAAGCTGTCCGCCACGCCGATCGCCGACCAGGAGCCGACCCAACCGCCCGGATCAAAGACCCCCATGCTCGACGCCGCACTCGCTCGGGCTGAGGACCTGACCCTCGCCGTCACGGCGGATGAACCTGTTGAGCCCGCCCCGGCCGTCTTTTCGCCAATCCCCGCCGAGCTTGTGCCGCTCGGTTCAATCACCGAAGGGCCTGTGGAGACCAAGCGGGTGTCGCTCATCGACGTGATGGACGCCGCGGAGCTCGCGTCGGAGGAACGTAAAGAAACGTCTGAAGCGGATACGCCGGACTCCAAAACGGATAGCAACGAAAGCGTGGTCGTCGCCGACCCGCGAGATCCCTGGGACGTCGGCCTGGAGCGCCTTCGCGATCTGGCCAAAGGCCGGGCCGACGGCGGAGGAAACGCGGCCCGGGACTGGACTCGTCGTGAGCGCCTGCTGACCTGGATGGCCGAGCCCCATGACCAAGGGGACGGCCCAGCCCCCTGGGACGTCCTGGTCTCGGCCCTGACCGAAGCCGCACCGCAAGACGGCGAGGCGACCTCCTTGCCTGATTTCCAGGCTGCGGCGCAGGTCCTGGAACAAGCGGCCCCCCTGGAGGTCCGCGACCTTCGGTTCTGCAGGCGCGTGCTCGGCTTCGGCGACTACGAGCCGATTGACGACAATCGTTTCAAGCCCGGGCAGTCGGTGATTCTCTATTGTGAGCTGGCCGGCTTGCAGTTCGAGCCCGTCGGCGACCGCGTCCGTTCTCGCCTCTCCTCGGCCGTCGAGGTCACACCTGCATCCGGCGGCGAGCCGGTCTGGACCTGTTCCCTCGGCAAGGCCGACGACCTTTGCCGGCGACGTCGTCGCGATTATTACGTCAACTACCGCATCCCCCTTCCCGAGACCCTCGCCCCGGGGGCCTACCAGCTTCGCCTGATCCAGACCGACGCGATCGCCAACCGCACCACGACGCGGTCGTTGCCCTTCACGATCAGCCCTTGAACCAAATCGGGCCGTCGGTTGAGAGACTTTTCGCTGATCTCCAATGGGTTGTGGGGTGCCTCCGGCCGAGAGAAAACCTCAAGTGATCAATAAGCGCCGCAGTACCGGGTCCGCTGCCGTGAGATGTTAGGCGTCCGGCCAGAGCCGTCGCCCATCGGTCGAGCAGACGGCCCGAAGTTCGGTGAAGCGAATGAACCTGCCGCCCTGCTTCTGGTTGCGGGGACGCATCTTCGGCAAGGAGGCGAACAGGCCCCCACACTCATCGGGGTCGTCGGCAGGCAGGAGGAACTCGACGCCTTCACCGCGCATGAGGCGTTCGCTTGTGCCGTTTCCGTACTCGACGACGAACTCGCCAGGCCAATCGAGCGCGAGAAGTTCATCGTAGACCGCCATGAATGAGCCGCCTCATGTGAAGGTTCAGCGGGCCCGGCCGCCGACAGTCGGCTTCCATGTTACCAAGAACCGGGCACGACGGCCGGGACCCGTTGCAACCGCCGATTAGGCTGACATCGGCTCCGTGTGGATACCACTGGTCGTACTAGATCAGTGCCTAAAATAAATACATCAGAACTTGCATAATACGACCAGTGACACCCAGAAACGGCTACTTATGAGTGCCATCCACCGGGATGATCAGGCTGTCGAGCCGCAGGGTCGGGAAGAGATGGGACCGGGACCTCGGAGGGCCTGAGGGGACGATTCCTCGCACGAGGAATCGGTAGCGACCGGGGGCCAGCGGCCTGGAGGTGATGCTCCAGGAGCCGTCGGGGTCGGCGGTGGTTCGGCCGACAGGCGCGGAGGCTTGGTCGCCTGATCGTCCGGCGAACAATCGCACCCCGGCGCCCGGAGCCGCCTTGCCGTGGAAGGCGGGTTGGCGGTTGGGGGAGATGGTGACGCCCTTGGGCGTCGCCTGATCGCCAGCGGAGGCAATTCGTTGGCCGTCGAGTTCCGTGGGGCAACCGCAAGGGACGCCGTCGCGCAGGGTCGGGACGACGTTGGCGGTGTACCATTCGTGGATTCCGGTCGGGCCGGTGTGGCTGGTCCCGGGGCCAGTCAGGTCGCAGTAAGTCGCCTGGCCCCGGATCGGCACCTGGCCCCAGAGGTTGTAGACGCCGTCATTGGCCCCGTCGAGGCTGACGGGAGTATGCTGATAATAGACCTCGGTCTGGTCCACGTCGCTGGGCACGACGACCAGGGGGTCTTTGGCCTTGCTCTGGTAGGAGTGGACGACCTGCTTGGCGATCCAGCCTCGAAACCCGGAGCTGACGCTGAGTTGGCCGCCAGGGGCCTGATTGTTCGCGGCGTGCGGATCGAGCAGCGTCACCTTGGTGAAGCCGGCTCGAAGCTCCGGCGTCCATCGGGAATGCAGCGCCAGCAGGGCCTGACTGACGACGACGGCCCCCTCGCTATGGCCGATCAGGTGGAGATCGACCGGGGCCCCCTCGGGGAACTTGGCCGCGGTTTTCAGGACGAGATTGGCGACGCGAGGCCCTTGCTTGGCCGCCGCGCCCGGGTGCGCGCTCTCGGCGGCCCAGTTATAGGGGATGACCCGATCGTAGCCGACGCGGCGCAAGGCCTGCCCCATCCGTAGCTCCCAGGCTGGCGGGTCGGTCTTTGAGCCTTGAATCCCGCCGTGGGCGATCACGGCGAGGGTGTACTTGCGGAACCCGGCGGTGTTGTTCGCCTCATTGGCCTCGGGAATCACGTTCGCAGGGTCCGCGACGGCCAGGACAAACGGGCGGGACGGATCGGGGGTCAGGCCGCCGGGGACCTCGATCGTGAGCCTGTGCGTTCCCAAGGCCCCGGCCGGCGCGCCGTCGAGGTCGGTCGGGATGCCGGTCGGCGCGGGGGCCGCGACCGTCTCGGCGGCGATCAGCCGGTCCGATGGGTCAAAGCGGTCGTCGGCCGAACGGTACAGGCCGACTTCAAACGGGCGGTCGAGGTCGGCGCCGTTGAGGTCATAGACCACGGTCACGCCGCGCGAATCGGCGGTCGAGGCGGCGGTCATGACGATGTCGGGCCGGGCAACCGTCAGGAGCCGACGGTCCTCCAGGACCTCAAGCCGGGCGCCGCAGGCGCGTCGAGAGACGGCGCGACCGTCGCGTCGCCGTGGGAGTCTGGACCACATGGGCGGGAACCCTCTCCAGTCTAGGCCGGAGACGCCCCGAATCCCGAAGGAGGTCCACTCCAATCAAGGGCAGGCACAACGGCCCCCCAAAGGGTCCCCGGGCGGGAATCGCGGCACGCGGCATAAGTCGAGGTGAAATCCTATTCACCACCAGGCGAGCCGTCCCCAATGGTATTTGGGAGACCTTGCCGCCCAGGCGGAGCGCCGATCCGCGGATCCGACCGCGGACCATCCTTTGAAAGGCCAAACCAGGCCACTGTCTCCATCGGCATGGGAACCAGGCCGAGCCAAGCAGGAACACTGCCTTGGCGACAGGTCAGGGCGTCCAACCCGCAGGGATCGGACGATCGGCCGGAACCAGGTCCGCCGGGATGAGGGAACGCTCGGCGGATCTTCGCAATCAGAACCTGACGGCGAAGCGGTGGCGGAACGACCAAAGGCCCCTCGTCGGCAAAAGGCCCCGCGACTCGTCTCGATCTCCAACCACCATTACCGCCAACGAGCGATCTGATCAACTCAAAATTACTTATATTAACACGGCGACACAAACACACAAACATCTAATTGCTAGTGCCGCCCGCTGTAATGAGCCGATCGTAGCGATCGTGAGGGCCGACCCAGAACCAGACCAGCCTCCCGGCACGATCCCGCGCCAACGCGCGATAGTGGAGGCCGACACGAGCCGACCAGAAGCGACCGACCTTCTTCAACCTGTGAGTGAAGGGTGACGCGGATCAGTCCGCAGCGTCTCGAAGCATCGATCCGCCAGCGCGCGGATGTCGTCCGGCAACTGGCGATAGTGGAACCAGAACTCCGGAGTGGCGAAGTGGTTCAAGGAAGTGGCGTGCAACGGCCCGCCTCGAAGTCCTCGTCGGC
>JBDTIR010000733.1:0-4181 GCA_039936275.1 Isosphaeraceae bacterium
CGAACGTCGGTCGGCATTGGTTTCGCCGTCCAGTAGGTTGACCGACCTGGTTGAGGACGGAGCCAGAGCGCGTCTCGGCCAGAGAGTCGCATCACCAGACCGATCGGTAAAAATAAGCCATAAAAGACCAGGGCCAGCACCAGGAGCGAGACGGTCCAGCCGATCGGGAAGGCCAGGACCATCCAGCCAACGAAGATCGGCCGCACGCTCTTTGGCCAGATCAGGCCAAGACCGCCGACGGCGATCGCTAAGGTTCCCAGGGCGAGGGCGATCTCGACCCGCCCGCGCACCAAGCCTTGCCAGGCGGCGATTCCGCCAAAGAAGACCATCCATAAGGCCGCAAACTGGCGGAGCATCCGGATCGGCGGGGAAAAGGGAATGTCGGACCAACGCATGAGTTTTTACTCACGATTAATCGAATGGAAACCGGGCCAGGTATTCTTGCCGGATCGCGGCGTTTACGAGTTTGGTTTGCTCATCTTTGATGAGGAGTGTATCCTCCATGACCAAGGCGTCCATGTCGGTCGCCTGGAAGCAGCGGAAGGCGTCTTGGGGAGTGCAGACGATCGGCTCGCCGCGAACGTTGAAGCTGGTGTTGATCAAGACCGGGCAGCCGGTCAGGCGGTCGAAGGTGCTCAATAAGGCGTGGAGCCTGGGATTGCGCTCGAGATCGACGGTCTGAATCCGGGCGCTTTGGTCCACATGGGTGACGGCTGGAATCAAGGAACGGACGACGTTAAGCCGGCGGCGGAGGTCGGGATCGTGTGTCATCGTTCGCTCCTGGTCGGCGTCCAGGGGGATCAGGCGCTCGTCCAGAACCGGGGCGACCAGGAGCATGTACGGGCTCTCCTGACCGGGTTTCAAGGCAAACCACTCGTGGGCGTGCTCGGCCAGGACGCAGGGGGCGAACGGTCGGAAACTCTCGCGGAACTTGATCTTGAGGTTCATCGTCGCCTGCATCTTGGGCGAGCGCGGGTCGCCCAAGATGCTCCGGGCCCCCAGAGCGCGCGGGCCGAATTCCATTCGTCCCTGGAACCAACCGACGACCTTCCCTTCGGCCAGAAGCTGAGCGACCCGCTCGGTCAACTCGGCCTCATTTGTGAACCGCCGGCCGACGGCCTCGACCAGGGTCAAGAACCGCTGGACCTCGTCCGAACTAAACCGAGGCCCAAGAAAGCTGCCTTGCTGAGCATCCAATGGATTGACCTGGCGAGGTCGTTCCAGAAGCTGATGCCAGACAAACAAGGCGGCCCCCAGGGCCCCCCCGGCATCGCCCGCGGCGGGCTGGATCCAGATCGAATCGAACGGCCCCTCGCGCAGTAACCGGCCGTTGGCCACGCAGTTCAGGGCCACGCCGCCTGCAAGGACGAGGTTCGCCATCCTGGTGCGGGCGTGCAGGTCGCGGCCGATCCGCAAGACCGCCTCTTCAGTTACGGCCTGGATGCTCGCGGCCAGGTCCATGTGCCTTGGCTCAAGGTCCGATTCGGGGCGTCTGGGCGCACCGCCGAACAGGTCATGAAATCGACGATTGGTCATCGTCAAACCTTGAGCGTATTGAAAATAATCCATGTTCAACCAGAAACTGCCGTCAGGTTTCAGATCGATTAAATGTTGATAGATGGCGTCCACGTAAACCGGCCGACCGTAGGGCGCCAACCCCATCACTTTATATTCGCCACTATTGACTTTGAATCCACAATAATAGGTAAAGGCCGAGTATAATAGGCCGAGTGAATGTGGGAACCTGATCTGGTGCGTCAACTGGATCCGCCGGCCCGACCCCGTGCCGAGGGTGGCGGTGCTCCATTCGCCAACGCCGTCAAGGGTGAGGATGGCCGCTTCCTCAAACGGGCTCGGAAAGAAGGCGCTCGCGGCGTGGCTCTCATGATGGTCGTTGAAGACAAGCCGGGCGCGGAGGCTGTTGCCGAGGGCCTGGCGGATCGTCTTGCGGAGGTGGAGCTTGTCCTTGAGCCAGACCGGCATCGCCGCCCTGAAGCTGGAGAACCCGTCAGGGGCGTAGGCGAGATAGGTCTCAAGTAAGCGCTCGAACTTCGCGAGTGGTTTGTCATAAAAGGCAACGTAATCGAGGTCGCCAGGCGAGAGCCCCGCTTCGGCCAGGCAGAAGGCCACGGCCTGGCTGGGGAAGGCGGGGTCGTGCTTGACCCTGGAGAACCGCTCTTCCTGGGCCGCGGCGACGATCGCGCCATCCACCACCAGGGCGGCGGCGCTATCATGGTAGAATGCGGAAATCCCCAGGATCGCGGTCATGCGAGGACGGTCCAAAAGAAAAAGGGGGGGGCCCTCAACCGGCCGAACGATGGGAGCGCAAGGCGTTGAGGGCCTCGGCCATGTCGTCAGGCAGGGGGGCGGTCAGGTCCATCGCCGCGCCGGTCCTGGGGTGGGTCAACTGGAGCCGGTGGGCGTGCAGGGCCTGGCGATCAAGCACGACAGTGTCGGCGTCGGCGACGTCCTGGCCAAGCAGGTCGCCGAGGGTCAGACGGTCACGCCCCGAGTAGAGCTTATCAGCCAAGATTGGATGTCCGGCGTGGGCCAGGTGGACCCTGATCTGGTGCGTCCGGCCCGTTTTGGGCAGGCAGCGCACGAAGGCGTACCCCCGAAACCGTTCGAGCACTTCGTAGTAGGTCGAGGCTGTTTTGCCGCCGTCCTCGGTGCGTCGGATCGCCATCCTTTGGCGGTCGGTCGGGTGGAAGCCGATGGCTTTCTCGATGTAATCGCTGTCTCTCGACGGTTCCCCGCGCACCAGAGCCAGGTATTCTTTCTGGACCGTCCTCGCCTCAAACTGCGCAGCGAGGAGCTTGTGAACACGGTCGTCCTTGGCCACGACCAGGAGTCCTGAAGTGTCGCGGTCGAGCCGGTGAACGATCCCGGGGCGGGTGTCTCCGCCGACGGTCGAGAGGTTCGTGAAGTGGAACTGAAGGGCGTTGACCAGGGTGCCGCTCCAGTTCCCCTTGGCGGGGTGCGTGACCATCCTGGGCGGCTTGTTCACGACGACGAGGACCGCGTCTTCAAAGACGACCGGAATCGGGATGTCTTCGGGGACCGGCAGGCCATCGCCCAAATCGGGCAGCCAGACCCGAATCTGGTCCCCTGTGCGTACCTTGAACGAGGGTTTGGGCACCTCGCCGTTGACCTCGACCGCCCTGGCGTCAATGACTTTCTGGATCACGCTCCGCGAATAGTCAGGGAAGCGGCTGGCCAGATAGGAGTCAACCCGCTTCCCCTCCATGCGCGCCTTGACGACAAACTCAACAGGCGTGGCGGATAGTTCGGGCGGCATTTGGGGATCACCGGATCGAGGCATTCCAGGGAACAACGACGTCCGGGACTGACGTTAGGTTAAGCCCAAGCCCATCCGCTCAAAGGACTTCGGTTCACTTGGCGAACGGCAAAGCCGGTACGTCCTTGCTGGTCTCGGCCTTGGGAGTCTCGACCTCGGGAGTCGTCGCTTTGGGTTCGGGCGAAGGCGCTGGCGGCGGATTGTTCTCGAAGATCCCACCGGGCAACTCGCCGCCGCCAGTCTTGGGCGGGGAAGACGAGGGAAGCCTCGGTAAATCAGGAAGTCCAGGAAGACTGGGCAAAGCTCCGGCGGGCATCGTCGGACTGTTCAGGGCTGGATGGTTGGAAGGCAGGCCGAGTGCGTCGAGCGGGAAGCCACTGCTCGGGTCGAGTGGGAAGCTGCCGCCTGGTGGGAGTTCGACTTCTCTGGGTTTGAAAGCGTAGAGTTTTGAATAAAATTCTACGTTTTCTGACTTGCGGAGTTGCTCGGCGAGGGCTCTGGCCTGGGCTCCGGTGGCAGAGTCTGGCCATTGCTTGGCAACCTCGTCGTATTGTTTGATCGCCTTGTCGAGTTCGTTACGAGCTTCGAGGGTTCTGGCCATGCCGATCGCGGCGAGTTGGCGGAGGTCGTCCTGGAGTTCGGGGTTGGCCTCGCGGTAGGCCTGATCAAACATCTCGTAGGCTCGGTTGAGCAAAGGGAGGGCGGCTTCCTTGTTCGTCGGAAGGTCTTCGAAGCCTTCCTGATAACGCCCTGCGGCCGCGTGTAGGAGGGCCCAGGGGGCGACGGGGGTTTCGGCTTCGCTCTCGGCGATCCGGAACTGGTCGTCGGCGTTCTTGGCGGTCATCAAGTCGGTCCAGGCCGAATAGGTGACGGCTTTGCCGGC
>JBDTIR010000734.1:0-5668 GCA_039936275.1 Isosphaeraceae bacterium
CGTTGAGAGATCCCGCCTGGAGTTTCTTCACGGGCTGATAACGAAGACCGGCGACGATTTGGTATCCGATGTGAAGTCCGCTTTGGAGTTCATCGGGTTCAATCAGGTCGTGGACGTGGATGCCACGGAAATAGACTGCGTCAACAAGCAAGAAGATCTCCAGATCCTGGATCGTTCAACGAAGGTACTGGTCGAAGTCAAGGGTTTGGGTGGGCTTCCTCGTGAGGCCAACACCCTTCAGGTCATTAAGTTCATCTTGAGGCGGACGCGCACCCGGATCTGGCCTGGCGAGCCGAAGATTCCTCATGGAGTTACTCTGGTGAATCACCAACGCGGTATCCCACCGCTCGAACGCGATCACAAAAACGTTTTCACAGAAGCCCAGATTGCAGACTCCATCGACAACGGTACGGGCCTGATGACGACCTGGGACCTGTTCCGTCTGATCCGGGGGATGCAGCAGTGGCAGTGGGAGACTCGCCATGTTCAGGACGTCTTCTATGAGAAGGGAAGAATCGGGGATCGCCCTTCCCATTACCACCGGATTGGCTCGTTAGCCCACTACTATGACGGGAAGCGGGTAGCAAGCGTACTGATTGAGCAAGGGGAGACGCTCAGGCTGGGAGACACCGTGGGGTATATCTTTCCGGATCGCTTTCATCAGGAGACCATTACATCACTCCAGGTAGATCGCTCGGCGGTTCAGGAGGCTCACGCGGGACAGAAGGGCGCTTACGTGACGAGCCTGCTCCGATCAGACCTACCGGAAGGCACGATTGTCTTTCTGGTCGAAGGATAGTAGCACTTCGGCGGGTGGCCAGGGCAAAGCGAGGCGGTTCCCAGGGTTCGGGTGCCACGAGGTTCGGTACTCCGAACCCGTGTCTTCGGCCGGGTGGCCGGGGCGACGCGAGCTCACTCGGTGATGGTTGCGAACCCGGGGCACGCTCAAAGCCTCGCGTTGCCCCCAGCCACCCGTCGCCGGTCGAGAATTCGCCAGACCTTGGGTGATAACTCGACGGTCGGAAATCGATGATCCACCATGGCGCTTTCCGCGCCGTCGCTCTTTAATAATTCGCGAGAATCAGTTTACAGAAATACAGACGATTTGCAAGGCGTGGCAGAGATACGCGAGAAAACGCGAGGAAAAGCGTTACTTGCGAGATGTGGGCATTACCCAAACATTACCCGAAAGACGTCAAGGTCTCGTCGCTAGTCCGCGACGTTACCCACTGAGCTGATCACCGTGGTAACTAACCGGTGGTATGTCCCGGGTATTGTCAATCTGACCTACGAGGATGTCCCCGGAGTACAGGTCGACTTGGCCTACTCCCAAAAGCTGGTCCAGTCTTAATGGGAAGCGTACAACTGGCAGAGAGCCAGGGAGCGACCCATGCGAAATCGACCAGGACCAGACAAAATCGCCTCGATCCTACGCGACTTCCAGGCTGACCTCGACGCCGGGTTGAACGTCAACCAGGCGTCTCGGAACGTGGGGATCGCAACCACAACCTACGACCGCTGGAAGGCCCTCCAGGAGAACCCTGTATCGAATGAACAACTGAGGATCGCAGAACTCGCCGCCGATATCGAACGGCTCAAGCTCCTGGTCGCCGAACTGGCGCTCGACCGCCGCATGCTCCAGGAGGCCTTGAAAAAAAAGCCATGACCGTCGCCCGCCGCCGATTAATTCCTTCTGAAACTTGCGAACATTTTGACGTCTCGCAACGTCGCGCGGTCCGGGCGCTCGGGTTGCCCCGGTCCAGCATCCGGTACGTTCCTGTCGCGCGAGACGCGGAGGCAGCCCTGGCTCGGCGCATCGAGGAGTTGGCCGGGCTGCACCCGCGATTCGGCTACCGGCGGATCTGGGCGTTGTTGAACCGCGAGGGCCAGTCGGTCGATCGGAAGACGGTGCGGCGGATCTGGCGGCTGTCGGTGCTGAAACTGGGCCGACCGCCCGTCAAACCCGGGCGCCGCCGAGCGAGTGGTCAGGATGGAAACGCCTGTCACCTGCGGCCGTCACGGGGGAAAGACGGCGCATGGACATGGGATTTTATATTTGATCGTACCAGTGACGGGCGGAGTCTAAAATGGCCGAGTTTGATTGATGAGTACACACGAGAATGCCTTGCGTTGGAGGCGCGTCGGGGCATGACGGCCGAGGAGATCCGCGAGATTCTGGCCGAGGTGTCGGCGACGCGTGGCGGCCCACCACACCGGGTCCGCAGCGACAATGGCCCGGAGTTCGCGGCCGAGGTCGTGCAGAGCTGGCTGGAAGGGACGGGCTCGGGGGCGTGGTACGTGGCGCCGGCGAGTCCCTGGCAGAACGGTTACGCGGAGTCGTTTCATAGCAAGCTGCGTGACGAGTTCCTGAACCGCGAGGAGTTCGAGAGCGCAGCCCGGGCGCAAGCGTTGGGTACTCTTTGGAAAGAGGAGTATAAGACCCAACGGCCTCACAGTTCCCTGGCGTACAAGACACCGTCCGAATTCCCAAGTGGTTGTGCGAGGTATGTGCCTATCGAAGAGACCGAGCCAGCGCCCCAACACACTGAACAACCACATCCCTGATTCCCATTATCCGTGGACCAAGAAATGGGGAGCAGGCCAAAGAGGGGCTTCGGTCATGGTCAAGGCGTTCGAGTCGAAATAGAAACACCTGTCTCCCGAGCCGGTTTGCTCGGTGTCGGAAACAAAGGCTAATAAGTCCGCCTCGTAGCGTGGGTCGGTCAAGTCGGCGAAGACTTCTGTGATGCACAGTGGCGACATGGGAGAGACTCCTGTTTCCCTTTGTTGCCGTCGCAAATCCCTATGCCGTCAGCAGTTCATAGTGCAGGGCCCCTGTTTGACCCCGTGAACGGTTACCAAATGCGACCCATTTTGTAGGGCGTATAAAATACGCCGTCTTCGATTCCTCTTCGCGACCCGTTTGGCGTATTTCATACGCTCTACGAGCGGAAACGCGCGGCCGACTGTGCAATACAGTATTTATGCATCAAGATGATTGTATTTCAATACACCATCTCAAGGCCCAGACGAGATAGATTCGCTCATGAAGCTGCCAACGCCAGGGCGGGACGGTTCCCAGGCGGCCTGATCGGGACGACAACACCGGGTCGCGCCGGACGTCGGCGAGCAGGGTCGACGGGTCCACCCCGCTGATAAAGTTCCCCTCTCGAGTCAACCTGGGCAAGAGGTCCGCCAGCGTCGATTCCGGCAACGACCCCAGCGCCGGCAGGGTGGTTGACGACACGACGTCCGTCACCAACACGACCCGCCCTCCAGGCGCGGTCAGGCGGTCCAACAACCGTAGATGACCCACCCGCACCGCGTTCAAGACATCGGGTAATCGGGGGTGCCTGTCCCCCAACGCGTGTGCGGCGGTGTCAAGCAACTGAGTCAGCAGGCAGGTCGAGCCTGTGACGTCGAACGGTCCCGGCAAGGTTTGCGCCACCCGCATCCAGGGCCAGTTCGCCAGCGCCTCCAGGTCGTTCGAGCTGATCGCACTCAAGGGCGACCAGACCGCCAACATGTCGATCATGCCGGTCAGATCGACGCCCCCATGCCTGTGCAATCCTGGATGACCGGCCACCCCTTGACCGATCGCGGCTGATTCCAGGGCCTTCGCGTCCAGGTCCACCACATGAACTTCCCGGTAGTTCGCGAGCAAGGCCAACAGGTCTAGATCATTGCCGTTGCCCGCGCCCAGTACACAGAGCCGAGACCGACCCGGCCGAGCCTTTTCTCCGAGCAAGGCCGTCATCCGCCGTCGGTGCGCCGCGAAGCCGTCCCACTGCCCACGACTGGCGGCATTGAATCCGGCCTGTCGCCCCCTCGGATCGTCCATCAAATCCCTCCAGGTTTCGACCCGTTTGAGACACCTCGAAAAAAATATAAGCGCTCGGCAGATGGTGCGCTCACCCAGATCTCAAGCGGCTTCACGGATCGGTTCTTTGCTATACGCAGATGAGCCTGGCCGCGCACCAATCGGCTCGTTCCTCGGAAAGTTGGCCCTCAACCTGAAGGCCAACGACCTCATCTTGGAGTTCTTCCAAGGCGCACCCAATGCTACCATCGCCGTGATCAGGATACCCATCGAATGGAGAGCTTGATTGTTTCAGATGCGGTCGGCCCGCTTGTTGACGGTAGCGGTAGAATGGCTGCGGAACCGGCCGCCGAGCTTGGCGGCACTGATCCACAGGTGGCGACGGCTCACCATCCGACTGCGAGGACGGCCCCCAAGGAACAGAAGAGCGAGCTTCGGAGCGAGGAACTTGAACATGGAATGCCGCCACTGCGGTATCCCGTGGGCGTACGAGTGGGAATACTGCCCGCAATGCGCGCGAAATTACGGCGGCACCAGGTATCCGACAACGCAGACCGACAAGGAACTCCACGACATCGCCGGGCTGATCCGACAGATTCACAGAGCGTTTGCGGGGGTCGTATTGGGCCGGGGCGAGACCATTCACCAAGCCCATCTGGAAGGGGTAGGCGGACGGGGTGGGAGATGGTTTGAAGAGGGTAGGAAGAATCTGGAATCCAACTGGTTCGAAGTCCCGGACTGGAAGTTAGAGCAAGGAGCCTCGACGCTCTCATTCTTCGACATTGAGGGGTGGCGATTTTACCTCCCAGCCTTCATGTTCTGGTCGCTCCGGAATTGGCGTATCACCGATTCTACCACCGTGGACTCGGTCATCTGGAACCTGACCTAAGAGGAGTACTGGGCGAAGCGGTATGAGTCACTCAACCGTGCCCAGTCCGAGTCGGTTCACGCCTTTTTGGAGTTCTTCAAGAGATAATCCGGCGAAATCGATGCAGATGAGGCCATCCGATCATATTAGAACAAATTCGGTAAAGATTGACTCCCCCGACCACCCGGAAGGAAGGAGCCGGCGGGACGGGTTCAGAACTTGACTTTGTGACCGATTCGGCTTCGCTATTCGGGCCGTCAGAGCCGGGTGTCTATCCCGACCTGTTATTATACTGCATGTCTGTGCTCCGGCCACCAGTCTTGCGCTCCGTCCACTATCGGTAATACGAGACCGCCCAGCGGGAGACGGGCGATGAAAGCGGGCGTTGCCAACATCTTACTTCGAGGCCCAAGACGTCTCGACCCAACGGCTTGATTTGGTCTACTTCGATGACGACATTCTCCGATCTCGGCATCCCGTTCCCGCTCTTCGAGGCCCCGACGACTGAGGCGACCGATTTCACGGGGCTCGCCACCTGCCGCCTGTGCGGCGGCCGAGACCGGCAGTGCTTCGAACTGAGGAGCAGAGATGCATTGATCCTGTCGTGCCCGGCCTGCGGCGGCGAGAATGGGCTAGACGCCGACAGCCAATCCGATATCCGTTGCCGTTCCTGTGAGGCCCTTGTCTCTCTTCCGGAATTGCTGAAGACCAAGAAGCAACTTCTGGTCTGCTATGCCTGCCTCCAGGCGGGCAATGCGGCGATGACCAAGGATACCGAGTTTGGGATGGTCTCATGGGAGCAGGCGTTTCGGGGCGTTACGCATGGCCTTCCTGGACTGCAAACAGACCAGTTCGAACGCGTTCTCGTTTCTCCTGAAGAGGATTGGTACGGCGCGCGCATCCCGGCCGAGCACCTGTGGGAACTGCTCCGAACGCCCTCCTTCCATTCGTGGCAGGGCGAACGCTGGTTGTTCTGCTGT
>JBDTIR010000735.1:0-4674 GCA_039936275.1 Isosphaeraceae bacterium
GGACCGCTAAGGCGGGCCCTCGACGTTCACCAATCTCAGGTGCGATCAATCAATAACGGCCGCCGCCACCGCCGCCGCCGTAACCGCCGCCGCCACCACCGTAGCCGCCACCGCCGCCGCCACGGCCGCCGCCGTAACCGCCGCCGCCGCCACCACCACGAGCTTCACGAGGTTTGGCCTCGTTAACCGTCAGGCGTCTTCCATCGTGCTCCTGATCGTGGAGCGCCTGGATCGCCGCCTGGGCCTGGGCGTCCGTGTCCATCTCCACGAACCCAAACCCTTTGGAACGGTTCGTGTCACGATCAACGATGATTTGTGCGCTCTGCACGGTACCGAACTGGGAGAACAGGCCTTCCAGGTCGGACTCGTTCACGTTGTAGGTCAGGTTGCCTACATACAGCTTCTTGGCCAAGATCAGAACTCCGGAACGAAGGCAAGCCGACCCGCATTTTGCTTTCCGGGCCGAGAAAAAAGAGGGTTCAGTGCGAACCCAAAAGAGCAGGAGAGGCGAGAGAGGACAGCAGAAACCGGTTCATGAGAGCCAGCGATGCTACTCGGTCGTCCGACCAGCCAAAGGAGAGCATACCGAATGGTGCGCGGAATAGCTAGAGCATTTTGTGCGAATTTCTTAAATTGATCAAACCGATTTTCCGCAGCCTCTCCATCGGTTCGCCGGACGCGGCACAAAGAACCAAAGAACCAAAGAACTGCCCCCCCGTGGCCGCACGGCTCGCGATCGGCTAGCATCAGAAAGAATTTGAATTACCCTTGAGCTGATCGAAGGTCGGATCGTCTTTTCCCGGGTGGAAGCGGGCTTCGAGCCCAGTCCTCTTCCGGGGGGCCTGCGCCTTTGCCTCGACTGCGATTCTTCGCCTTGTCCCACGCTCAGGCAATGTCCAACTCGCCGGGCGAACACGCCACTCCTTGACTTACCGGCGACCGCCTCGACGTAAATCAAGGGCCGCTCGACTTACGTCAAGGCATATCGACGTAAGAATTTCATGAGAATTTTTTCCCTTGACCTTCCCCACTCTTGGACAACCATGCCGGCGGAGATCGCGGCGCACCGGTTGCCTGACTCCGAGCCTGACAGACGCATTCAGGACGTATCGCCGTGGGAACCAAGTCGAACTGACCGAACGACGATCCTGATCCCCAACACGCCCACGGTGGGATCGCACGCGCCGCCGGCACCTTGACCTCCTACCGCATCGCCGCCCTGCCGATCCTTGAGGGCGTCTTCCGACGGCTCCGCCTCGAAGCCTTTCTCCGCGATCACCTCCCGCACGAAGACCGCCGGTCTCGCGTACCTACCGCGACCGGGTTGATGATCTTGCTCAAGAACCTCTTGATCTCGCGTGAGCCCCTTTACGGCATCGGCGAGTGGGCCGCACGACACGCTTCCGAGTGGTTGGGGCTGACCCCGGCGCAGCTCCTTTCGCTCAACGACGACCGCGTCGGCCGCTGTCTCGACCGACTCTTCGACGCCGACGTCCCCTCGCTCACCCTCGCCATCGTGTCCCACGCTGTCCGCGAGTTCGCCGTCAACCTCGACGAGTTGCACAACGACTCCACCACCGTCACCTTCCACGGCGGCTACGAGGCCGCCGACCACCAGCGGACCCTGCGGGGAAAGCTCCGTCTGGCCGTCACCCACGGCCACAACAAGGACCATCGCCCCGACCTCAAGCAACTTCTTTATATCCTCATTATCTCACGCGACGGCGCCGTGCCGGTGCACTTCCGCGTCGACAACGGCAACGCCACCGACGATCGCTCGCACCTTAAACCTGGAAGACACTCTGCACGCTGACCGGCCGCCGTGACTTCCTTTATGTCGCCGATTGCAAGCTGGCCACCGCCGAAAACATGGCCCACATCCATCAACACGGCAGCCGATCTCCTGAGGATGCCCAAGGCCTACAACGGCTGAACTCGCAGGGTATGAGTCATTCGGAGATATTCAGCAGGAGATGTGCGGAAAGTCAGCTCGATGGCTTTCGCCTCGTCCAATTGCGCGTAGAGTTCCGTCACAGAAGGTGAGCGATGGCCCAGAACGGCCCTGGCCACGTCGAGGCCGAACTCCTTGCGGAGCCGCGTGGCAGCATTGTGCCGCAGTTGGTGAGGGTGCCAGGTTGGAATGGCGGCGCGCTGGCAGCCATAGGCGATCGCCCGGCGGTAGGAATCGACCGAATAAGCGTTGCCGGCGGCCTTGGCCGGCCGGCGTTTGATGTGACTCTGCTGGGAGGGCTAAACGGCGGTCTTGCGCAACTCCCGCATCGCAGACCGTCGCTCGGCCATCGCCTGTGCCGGAGAGAACAGGCAAGCCGAGCGATCGGTCTGGAGCCTCGGCTAAAGGATCGCTTGAGCCCGAGGACCGAGATGGATCGTCGCCGCTTGCCGTGATGCTCCGTCTTGTGACTCTCGGGCGTGTAGGCCCTGATTCGGCCCGAGGTGTCGATATCGATCGTGCGCATGGAGACCACCTCGCCCGGCCGCATTCCGGAGAGGCGTTGCAGTTCGACCATGGCCCAGACCTGTCGGGCAACAAAGGGGGCCGCACAGCCTCCACGAACGGTTCTGGGACCGGCTTGACCGGCCTGGACTCGCGCACGTCGGCCCGTCCCCGTCACAGGCCGGAAACGGCCCGGATGCCGTTGATGAACCGAAGGAGGGACCAGTTCGTTCTCCACGCCCCACTTGAGAAGAGCCGGACGAGGATCCGGGTCCGTCGATTAACCTCGTTGCGGCAGAGGCCTGCGTCAATCATCGTTTGTCGGACCGCCTTTAACGCCAGGGGGCCGAAGTCGCGGGCGGGAGTGTGGCTGTAGAGTTGGCGAAAGGGGCGGACCGCGTACTTGATGTTGGTCACCTCCCCTGTCATCGCTCCATCCTTGCGATAGTAAGTCTCCGCCCCCCGGAGGAACGCCAGGAGCAGTTCATTGACCGTGAGATCACCACCAGGCCCGGAGCCCGGCCGGGGCAGCCGTCGGCCGTGGGTGAGCCATTCCGCGATGAGCCGGTCGTACTCGGCGCGGCTCGATTCGGAACCGAACCGGCTGAGGTAGAAATCCCGGCCGTCCAGGGTGACGACGGCCTGGCTACTGGGCCTGTGTCGGCGATAAGACGGGATGCATTACGAAGGAAGAGGCACGGTCAAGTCTCCAGATCCGGTAGACTACCGGCTTTCGAGGAGAGGATGGACCGCACCGTCGCAGACGGACGGGTGAGTGAACTTCAGCTCTCGGCGGGAGTTATGGTCAGTATGCCCGGCGGGACTTGAACCTGCAACCTTTAGCTTCGGAGGCTAACGCTCTATCCAATTGAGCTACGGGCACGTCGCGTTGAGTTATTTCAATGGAACTGACGCCTGATGTCAAGAGGGACCGCCAGAATCAATCGACTCGCGGCCTTTTCAAAAGCGCTCGCGAGCATGCGAAAAGGCCCAAATTTGGCAGTCTGGGATGCGTCTGAACTGCAATCCAAAGCGAAATGCCCGATGCGACCAGGTACGATCGAGAGATCATTCTCGACCTTCGGCTGAACGATCTGCGTCACTCCTCCAGACGCAACGCACACCAGACGCCACACGGGTAATACTGCGCATCGGTGGGCCGGACGGCGAGTTGCCTCCATTCCTCGGTCGTCCAGACAAGGATGCTCGCCCGATACCCGTTGATCCGCCAGCTCGCTCGATGTTCTCCGTCCTCTGGAGGACAATAGAGGGTCGGTGCGGACGCCGGGTGTTCAGGAAACCGTGACTCAACCGAAGACATGGGTGGACGCCTCTATGGGTTCTGTTCAGTCTTCATTGATCAGACGATCCGATCACCGCTCACACAGACACATCATCGCGGACCCGTCCCCAAGCGGAAGTCGGTACGGCCTGGATCAGCCGATGCACAATTCTCACACAGCAAGCTCATTGCAAAATGACGCAACCACACATGATAATCCTCAAGTAATAAATAAATATAAAAATATCCTCGCGCTCTTTCTGGACTGTTGGCCCGCATTTTTTGGAGTCTAAATTACGGACCTCGCACGAGCTGTGCTTATTCATCGCCATATTAGTCTAATCAAACGAACTGATCAAGTTTTTTTTCACCTACTTAAACAACTTTCGTATTTGAATCGAGGACTGCGGACAGAGCGATCATCCCTGAGAACACGAGTAAACAAGCATATTACAATTAATTTATAAATTGCGCGATCTTGTCCGGTTGGTGCTGGTCAAATGTCGAGAGTCAAACGGGGCTGAAGGGTAGCAAGTCAGAGGATGGACCTCACTCAACCGGCGGTCGGGCTCGGTCGCCGAGCGGAGGGCTGGTCCGTAAGTCAACCGGGCGCGTTGTTATTGAGCCGCCGGGCCGGTTACGATGGATTGCGTGGGTGTTGGACCGACGAGAGAACGGGCCTGGAGCTTGGGAACGGGGGCGCGTGGCCGGTGATCGAGACCATGGGATTGACCAAGACGTTCGGCGCGGTATCGGCGCTGAGCGGGGTTTCGCTGGAAGTCCGTCAGGGAGAGATCTTCGGCTTGCTCGGCCCCAACGGTTCGGGCAAGACGACCGCGATCCGGCTCGTACTGGGGCTCTTGCGCCCTTCGGCCGGTCGGGCCAGCGTCGCGGGCCTGGACTGCTGGCGTCAGAGTCTGGAGGTCCGCCGCTTGGT
>JBDTIR010000736.1:0-8547 GCA_039936275.1 Isosphaeraceae bacterium
CAAACCAGGTTTCGAGCGCGACCAGAGGGAGCACGACCGGCAAGGCCAGGGGGTGGACCGACCCGCTGGCCAGGCCGATCAGACAGAGCAAGCCAAGCAGGGCCGGAAACCCCCTCGTCGCCCAGAGTGCGCCGAAGATCTTGCCTCGCAAGATCTCCCGCCCGTCCAGGGGCGTGGCCAGCAAACTGATCCAGGTGTCTTGCTCGCGCTCCGAAGTCAGGCTCGCGGCGGTCAAACTGCCCAGCCAGACCATCCAGAGCGCGAACAGGCCGGTCCATGCGAGCCGGAGCACGGCACTGAAGAAAACCCGACTTGAATGTTGTTGATGGCCGTGATATCCATAACCGTTGGTCCAGACTTCCTGAAAAGCGCTTTTCGATTCGTAGAGCACGCCGACGACGATCGAGCCAACCAGGAGCACGCCGACGAGCTTCGTCAAGCGGCGCACCCAACCCCCTCCCGAAGGGGCCACGCGCGCTTCCTTCCAGAAGACCGGATCATCGCCGCAAGGCGGGCGCGGGAACCATCGCCAGGCTTTGGTCAAGAGGCGCGGCTGACGTCCTGAACGCCCTTCTTGACGCCGATAGGCCGGGCGAAGTTGCCAGGTCGCCAGCGCGATCAAGAGCGTGCCGTAAACCAGTTGCGAGCCGATCATCCACCAGACCAGTTCCCAGAGCGCGTTCGGGCCACCCATGACGAGGCTCGGGCCTCGCGTCAACAGGGTCAGGGGGCTTGCCGGCCAGAGCCACTGCACGGCCGCCAGCAGCCAGGGCAAGACCGGTGATCCTCTGCCCAGGACCCAGGGGAGCAAGGACTCGATCACGATCGGCCCGAACAGCCAGGCCGCCGTCAGCACATACGCGGCGCCAACGGCTTCACGAGGCCGCCTGGCCAAGACCGAGACCAGCATCGACAGACCCGCCAGGAAATAAGCCGTCGCCAGGATCGCCACGTCTCCCAGCACGAGTTCCAAGGGATCAACGCCGCCGAAGAGGGTCAACAAGCTAGCGATCGGCAAGACCAGGGCGACGTAAGCCGCGACGTTCACAAGCCTTGCCGCCAGCTTGCCGACCACGATCTCGCCAGAACCCAGCCGGCTGATCAAGAGATAATGCAAGGTCTTCCGCCGCCGTTCATCGGCGATCGCGTCGGCCACCATCCCCGGGGTCAACGCGATCACCAGAATCGCTTGCGCCATCATCAATGACGCGAACAACATCTGTCCGAACCGCGAGAGTTCGTGAATCGAGATCGTGCGCGGAATCGGGTCGTACCAGGCCCTCGTCCAGTCGGTCAGGGTGAGATAATTCATCCCGATCAGGCCGAGCACGACCATCCCGAAGACGAACCTCCAGACATAGGTCCGCCTTCGACGCGCGATCCTGACCAGTTCGGTATGACAGACAGGGCCGGCGATCATTGGGGGTTTGGAATCCCAAAGTAATTGGATCGGTCGTTTCCGTACTCCAAAGAGAATACAAAGCCCGTCGCTCCTTCGCCAACCTTTCGGGCGCGACGGACGGGCCTTCTTGGAATTCGCTCGCCGTTCCCGAGAACCGTGTCCTAGAGTGAATTGCGTTTTCTCAACGCATGAGCTGACTTCGACTCACCCACTCGCAAAAGGTTGGGACCGATGAACCGATCGACCTGTCTCCGGCATCGAGGACGAATTCTCCTCTCAAGCCTGGCCCTTGTGGTGGCCTTGTCGAGCGTGTTTTGGATTGCCCGCCGAGGGCTGGCGTATGCCGAGGAAGGGGGTTCGGCGGTCAGTCACGAGGTTTCGAAAACCCGCTGGAACACGGTCGAGGAACTCAAAAACCGCTTCCCTACCGCCAAGCATCAAGAGTTCATGCGCCTGGCGATCGCGAACTCGCGCAAGGCGGGGATCGAGCAACGGACCGGCGGGGCCTTCGGCGCAGTGATCGTGGACCGTGACGGCAAGGTCATCGCCGAAGGGTCCAATCATGTGGTTGCGAATTATGATCCCACCTGGCACGGAGAGATGGAAGCGATCCGTAACGCTTGCGCCTCTCAGAAGGTACTCAAGCTCGACGGCTGCGTGCTCTACACCTCGTCCGAACCCTGCCCGATGTGTCTTGCGACCGCGTACTGGGCGGGTCTCGACGGGATCATCTACGGGGCCGACGTCGCCGACGCCAAGAAATACGGCGGTTTCGACGACGCCTTCATCTACGAGCAATTCGCCAAGCCCGCCAAAAACCGCGCCATCCCCCAAACCCAGCTTCTTCAGGACGAGGCCGTCAAGGTCTGGAAGGAGTACGCCGCCCAGTCCGGCAACGTACCGTACTGACGGTCAGGCGATTTTGAACGACGTCCGTTGTGCCGTGGATCGCGCCCCTTGACTCTGATACCCTTTGGGTGGATTGGCGTATCGAATCGAGGGGACTACCCGCGTCAACACCTGCGCCGGTTCGCTTGTCGGCTTCGATCGAGTTCCCCTATGCGCAGCAGGGAATAACCCATGAATCCGGAACTCCTGAACGAATTGACGAAGCGAATCGAGCAACTGGAATTCGACGGCGCACGTTGGAGGCGAGAGAAGCGCCGATGGACGTGGGCCGCCGCGCTGGCGACCCTCATCGTCGGGTTGCTTTTCATAAGCGTCTTGAAGATCGTCGAGGGCCGAAAGTCCGTGGAATCGGATCGATTCCTCTTGAGGGGCAAGGATGGTGAACTCCGCGCCGCCTGGTACATTCGCCCGGACAATTCGCCGATTTTCGAACTCTATGGCGATCAGCGGAGCGCCCGCATTTCCATGGACGTCACCTCCAAGGGTCTCTCACGACTTTCCGGATACGACAGGCAAGGGGTTCGACGTACCGAAACGGCGATTTATCCGAATGGCGATACAATCATGAGTATTCACGACCAAAGTGATCGGCCGAAAATCACCATGTACGTGAATCACGACGGAGAACCGATTATTAATCTTTCCGGAGACAGCGGGCAACCCCGGATCTCGTCCCGCGTTCGCTCTAATGGGGTTGCAAGTCTTGTTCTCGGCGACGCTCGAGGCAAGAAACGAATCGGAATGTCCGCCGATTCGGAGGACGCCTCGGACCTGTCACTCTTTGATCAATCAGGAACGACTCGAATGGAGGCCATGGTTGATGCGAGTAAGAGCCCTCAACTATTATTAAGGGACTCTCAAGGCAAAATTCTCATGAGGTCGTTTGTCTCTCCCAGTGAATTTGCCGCCATTGACTTTCTAGATCGTGATCGGATGGTCCGCTTACTTCTCGGCAGGGACATGATGACTTTTTATAACAAGGAAGGAAAAACCGTCTTCTCGGTTCCATCACCCGCGACTCCATAATAATGCGGACGGAATTCGTGAGGCGTGTGAACCACGCTGTTTGGGTGCCAGTGCCTCGATTCGACATGTACGCACTGGTCGAGTGCGACCAGTGGCACCCAGAAACGGCTACTTGACAGTACCACCCGCTGACTGAATCTTATCGATGGACTGGAGAGCCGTGTCACGGATGGGCCTTCCCTCATGATCTGTCCCAGTGTCCTGTTCGGCAGTCGTAGCCAGAACGGGGATCACTGACGCATCGCCAAGATGACCAAGACAGAATGCAGCCCAACTTCGTACAAGCTCATCGGGATCAGTCGCAAGGAGGCGCGCGATCAAGGGTGCAGCAGCACGACGATCCAATCTGCAAAGAGTGTTGATCGAATCCACGCGGACAAACCATTCCTGGTCATGGAGGAATTGAAGGGCCAACGACTCCGCTCGCTCCGGGGCAATTTTCTCCAGGCCATTGAGGGCACGGCTGCGGAACGTCCCGTCCGCCTCATGTGCCAACTGCTCCAGAAGCCCAATGGCCTCATCGTTCGAGATGGACAAAAGTTCGCCCAAAGCCGACTGGAAGTCTTGCTCGTCGTCACCGCGAAGCATCCGAGTTAACTGGGTCATGATTGCCTCGGTCACCGGTCGTCAAGGCGGTGGAGGCAGAGGTGAGGGGTAGACATAAATGTCCTCAACACTGGTGCCGCCAAACGACTTGCCTCCGAACCGGGTTGCCATCTGACCGGGGAACCGCTGATTGATGTCAACGGCGGCCTTCGCGAACGGGTCTTCCACGCCGACGAGTTTTACTCGGAAGGGGTTGAGGTAAGGGGACCGCATTTTGTCTGCTAGCCTCAGGACTTCACCGTACGCGACGACGAAATTCTTGTCGTCGATCCGTTCGGACGCGATGTAGAGGAATCTGTGCGGAACATCGCTGGCTTTGAGCCAGAAGGCTGCCTTGACGGGTTCGTACTTGTCGAATTGACGAACGAGTTCCGCGCCGGCGTCGATTTCTTCAATCACCAACGGGCCCTGATCCATGGAAGCACCCCATCCGTTGTCTTGGTGATGGCCTCGCATAGCTCGCGAGCCTGAGGTTCGGTCCAGTTCAGGTAGCGAGCGTGCTCGTTCCAGTCCTTGACGACAAGCCAGTTTACGCCCAAGGCCGAGTTTTTGGAAATATCGACTCCGCGGTCGCGTTCAAGTCCAGCGAGTTTCACCAATTCTTCAAGATCGTGTGTCCAGCATCTGTCTGAAAATTTCCTCTCCTGGAAGATCACTCCGGTCTTCTCGACATGAGCGAGGACGCACGCTTTCAATCCGCATTCGACTGCATAGCCGATCAAGTAGTAGGCACCGGACCAGTATCCAGCGTTGAGAAGTGCCTGTGCCTCAAGCACTCGGTCCTCAGCCAGTTTTTGCAATTTCGGTCGATTCACCGTGCAAACTCTACTGATGATGGCTGTCGGGCGTTTCAGCGACGGGTGGCCGGGATAAAGCGAGTCTTCGAGAGTGCCCCGGTGGTGGTTGCGATCCCGGGGAACGCTCGCTGCGCTCGCATTGCCCCGGCCGACCGTCCGCGATCCGGGTCACCCTGAATGGAGTCGTATGCTGATTACCTTTCTCCGTCGCGTCAAGAAAAATCTCCCTGGAATCCGGGAATCTTGAAGATTCCGCGCCAGGGGTCGACGGATCGAGTCGCGAGACGGCACTCATAGTAATAGTGAGCGGAGAGGCGGCCCGGTCGGGCCTGTTGTTCGTTCGTCTGGTTTGGGGTTGAATTGATCAAAAGGGGGACGGACGATGCGTTTGACTTTGCGGACCTTACTGGCCTGGCTTGATGACACCTTGCCGCCGGCGGAGGTCAGGGAAATCGGCATCTGGTCAATGAAACGCCGTTCGCCAAGGAATTGATCGAACGCATCCATCGTGTGACCAGGCAGCGCAGACTGACCGTGCCCAACGGCGGAGGGACCGAGGGGACCGACCCGGCCGTCGTGGCCAGCTATCTCGATAATCAACTCGGTCCCGAACAGGTCGCCGAGTTTGAGAAGAAGTGCCTGACCTCTGACGTCCACCTGGCGGAAGTGGCCAGCGTTCACCAGATCCTCAGCCTGATCGGTCAGAAGGCCAAGGTTCCCCCTGCCGCCAAGCAGCGGATGTACCACCTGATCCGGGGGCCCGAAGCGACCGGTTCGAAGGTCCCGCGCGTTGCCGCGGCCCCGGCCGAGCCGGTCGCGGCGCCGGTCGCCCCCTGGGTGCCCGCGGAGTATCCACAACGCTCGGCGATGGAACGCTACTGGCCGGTCGCGGCCGTCGTCGCTTTGATGGGTCTGTTGATCTGGTCGGCCATGACGATCCTGGGCCCCTCGACTCACAACGGCGGCGAAGTCCCCTTGGTCATGACACCCGCCAACGAGGCCCCGCTCAAGCCCACACCTGAGAAGATCGCCGAAGCGAGCAAGGCCAAGGAGGCTGAACTCATCGCGGCAAAGGTCGAACCGCCGCCCGTTCCGGAGGTCGAGGCCGAGCACCCTGCCGAGGGCACTGAGGTCGCGACCTCGACCAAGCCGATGGAACCCGCCCCGCTTGAACCAGGCGACTTCAAGCCGGCCGAGTCCGTGCCGCCAGGGGCGGTCGGCCTGGTGAGTCAGGCCGACGGCGTCCTGCTCCGCGCCCTGCCCGCTGATGGGACCGCACAGACCCATTGGGAGCGATTGGCGGAGAAGACCCCGCTCCGCGAGGGCGACCGGATCGCCGGTCTTGATCCATACCGGAGCACGATCAGGCTCGGCGAGGTCAAGGTGGACCTGGTTCAAGACGCCGAGATCGTCCTGAAGTCCCACGAACCAAGCTCCGCCGCAGGGTTCGAGCTGGCGAGGGGCCGCGTGGTCCTCCACGTGCCGCATACCGCCGCGCCGATCGTGGTTGAGTTCGCCAAGGTTCCCGTGACGATCAACCCGCCAGCCGATGGCGTGATTGGCCTGGAACGGGTCAACCACCGCGTTCCTGGCGCGACCGAACCGGTCGCCTCGGCCATGCGCGTCTATGGACTGAGCGGCGAGGTGGCCCTGGCGGTCGGCGGCACCAGTTCCACGTTCCAAGGCCCGGGGTCGGTGTTGTTCCAGCCGCCGCTGCGTGTCGCGCCTCCGGAATCAGGGGCCTTGCCAACCTGGGTGACGGAGGCGGGCCCTTCGCTCGTGCAGCAACAGCTTGGCAAGCAGTTCGCCGCCTACTTCAAAGGCGGCACCCCCTTGATCGTCGTCTTGATGGAAGCGCAGACCGACGAACAGAAAGAGGTCCGCCGCCTGGCCATCCAGGCCCTCGGCGAGGTCGTCTCGCTCGACGTCGTCGTCACGGCCTTGAGCACCAAGGACGACCGGGTTTCCCGACGCGCCGCCATCAACGTGCTCCGCGACCAGATCGCTCGCAGCCCGGGCGCCATGCGCGATCTGAAAACAAGGCTTGAAGACGTGGGCGGGTCGCCTTGGGCGTCGGCCGTCGAACGGCTCCTGATCGGGTTCAGCGCCGACGACGCGGCTAAGGAAAAAACATATATTGGGCTCATTGCCGATCTAAAGAATCTAGATCCAGGCATCCGTGAGCTAGCCCTTGAGAACCTGATGTCGCTGACCGGTCGCGACAGCCTGGGCTACGATCCCGACCAGCCCGAAGGGCCAGGCCAACGCGCCTGGAAAGACCTGCTCGACCGCAAGGAGCTACCTCCCCGGGTCGAGGCCCCTGCTGTGGACGCCGACGCCGCCAAGCCGGACGCCAAAGGTTGAGCCGGCCGCAGACGAATTGTCGGCGGCGATGATTCTTTGGACGTCTCGGCGTTCCCTTTGCTAGGATGTTGAGGAACACGTCAGTCCGCGCCGGGCGGCGTGTTCCTTCTGTAATTCACCAAGAAGAAAGAACAACATGTCCCTTTATGAATACACCAAATGGGACGGTTCCCAGCAATTTCAGCCCCAGTCGGCCGACAAGGCGTTTGACCAGCTCACCGAGTACTTGATGCAGTACGGCGATCAGGTCTTGCGCAAGCTTGAGCAGTTCGATGACGACGACGAAGCGCCCGAGATCGTCGAGTTGCTCCAGAAAGAAGGCTATATCGAGCGTGACGAGAAGGGGCAATGGCGGATAGCCCCCAAGGGGGTCCGCCGGGTGCAAGACGGGGCCTTGTCGAGCCTCTTCCAGGTCTTCAACCGCGACGCCCTCGGCAAGCACGACACACCCGACAAAGGCTCGGGCGCCGTCAAGCTGGACGACTCTCGGCCTTATGTCTACGGCGATTCGCTGGCCAACCTCAATCTGCACGAGACGCTCAAGAATGCTTTGATTCGTCAAGGGGGAGGCACGCCGATCCGCTTGCGGCAAGACGATTACGTCGTCCACGAGACCGAGTTCCAGGCCAGTTGCTCCACGGTCGTCCTGATCGACATGAGCGGCTCCATGGGCCGCTACGGCAAGTACGCCATGACCAAGAAGGTCGCCATGGCCCTGCAAGCGATGGTGCGGAGTCAGTACCCGCAAGACACGCTCCAACTGGTCGGGTTCTACACGTTGGCCAACGTCCTGACCGAGCGGCAACTGCTCGACTCAGCGCCCAAGCCGGTCGGCATGTACGACAGTCGCATCCACCTGCGATTAAGCCTTGACGCCCCCCTGCCCCGACAAGCGCAGCACTTCACGAACATTCACGCCGGGCTCAGGCTCGCCCGCTCCCTCTTGAGCCGCCAAGGGGCCCGGAACAAGCAGATCATCGTCATCACCGATGGCGAGCCGACGGCCCATATCGAAGGGCGAGAGGCCGTGCTCATCTACCCGCCTTCGGACAAGACGGCCAGGGCCACCCTTGCCGAAGCCAAGCGTTGCGCCTCGGCGGGCATCCGGGTGTCAAGCTTCGCATTGATCGAAGATTACTATTATCACAATCTGGTCAATTTCGTCGAAGACATGGCCCGGGTCACGCGCGGGATCTCCGCCTCCTGTTCGGCTGACGACCTGGGTACGTTCGTGCTTGACAGCTTCCTCGGCGGCCGTCACCAGCGTCGGACGAGTCATTGAAGGCTTGACCATGACCAGGCGACCTTGAGATAATCATGGCATGAACCACCAACCCTCATCAACTCATTGGAATGCTGCGTGCTCCGTCCCCGAAGTTGAGGGGGTCGTCGATGATCGCGACGAGACAATCCGGTTCGCTGATCCACCCACGATCTCGACCG